>NZ_JAAGPM010000049.1:0-54310 GCF_017104865.1 Burkholderia sp. Ac-20349 | reverse complement strand
CGGGCGCGCATGCCGCGTCGGCCGCCGGCGCCGCCAGCGCCGCGACGCCGGGCCCCGCGACACAAGGCGTGAAGTTCACCGCACCGCCCTCCGGCGACCTGCAGTACGACACGTTCTACAACGGCATGCAGAACATGATCGGCACGATCCGCTGGCGCACCGACGGGCGTACCTACGACCTGTCGGTGTCGATGCCCGTGCCGTTCGTCGGCCCGTTCACCTATCGCAGCGAAGGCCGCATCGACGCGTTCGGCGTCGCGCCCGACCGCTACGTCGAGAAGCGCGGCAAGCGGCCGGAAGACATCGCGATCTTCAACCGCGAGATCCGGCAGGTCGTGTTCACGCGCACGCCGAACAACGCGCCGCTGCCCGACGGCGTGCAGGACCGCTTCAGCATGCTGATGCAACTGTCGGGGCTCGTGCGCGGCAATCCCGCCGCATACAAGCCGGGCGTCACGCAGCAGTTCTTCGTGATCGACAACAACAGCGGCGAGACCTGGCCGATCACCGTGATCGGCGACGAGCAGGTGCAGACGCAGACCGGCATCATCAACGCGCGGCACTTCATGCGCCTGCCTCGACGCGACGGCGACACGCGCCGGATCGACATGTGGCTCGCGCCGTCGCTCGGCTGGCTGCCCGCGCGGCTCGTGCAGACCGAACCGAACGGCGCGCAGATCGAGCTGTTGTGGCATGGCCGGCTCGCGGCGCCGGGCGCGCCGTCCGACGCGGCATCCGCAGACGGCGCCACGCATGCGCCCGGCGGTGCACCAACGCCCGATGCATCGGCCGCACCGGCCGCGGCACCGGCACAACCCGCGCCGCCGGCCACCGTGCAACCGCCGGCACAACCGGCTGCACCGCCCGCGTCATCGCCTGTCACAACACCTGTCACACAGTGAACTCACGCGCGAACGCGCGCGATTCGGCAATTTCGACCGATTACAGATTTCCTTGAAATCGCCGATGACACTCTTTAACAACTATTTCAGTCCACCGGCCGACAATAGGAAACGTTTCATAGACATCGGCTTCTAACCGATACACCCCATGCAGACGGGAACGGGGTGTGCAGCGCAAGCCCCTTGAAACCGGCAAGGCTCGCCCCACCTAGGGGACAACAAGGCCAGATGCCACTGCGAAGAGGAGTGCCGCCATGCAAATGATCTACAACAGCCCCAACTACTGCGTCGTCGAATTCGCGCCGCAGGCCGGCCACCACCTGATGAATGCCGGCGGATATGAAATCGTCGACAAGAACGCGCAGCGCGAAATCTTCATCGACGGCGAACTTGCCGAACGATTCCGCGCGCACGTGAAGCAGTTGATCGAGGATGAACCGTCGCTCGATGAAGTCGACGAATTCCTCGGACAATTCGACAGCCTGATGATGATGCCCGTCGTGCTGCACTGACGACCCGCGGCCCGGCGCCTCGCGCGGCCGGGCCATTCGCCGCGCAACGACGCGGCGCCGCGAGCACTCCGATCATGCCCCCGCCCGGTTCGCCGTGCGGGGGTTTTCATTTGGCGGCCCGCCGGCGCGGCGCCAGGCCGGGCGGGCCCCAGGCGCACCGGCTACAATGACGGTTTTCCCGTCTTCGCCGGTCCTTCGCCCATGTCTGCGACTCCTCTCGCCGCTTCCGTCCCGCTCGACGCGCCCTACACGCGCGGCGCCGCTCTGCCCGCGCTGCTGAAATCGCGCATCCTGATCCTCGACGGCGCGATGGGCACGATGATCCAGCGCTACAAGCTCGACGAAGCCGCGTATCGCGGCGAGCGCTTCAAGGATTTCGCGCGCGACATCAAGGGCAACAACGAACTGCTGTCGATCACGCAGCCGCAGATCATCCGCGAGATCCACGACCAGTACTTCGCGGCCGGCGCCGACATCGTCGAGACCAACACGTTCGGCGCGACGACCGTCGCGCAGTCCGACTACGAGATGGAAGATCTCGTCGTCGAAATGAACATCGAATCGGCAAAGCTCGCACGCGAAGCGGCCGAGAAATACGCGACGCCGGACAAGCCGCGCTTCGTCGCGGGCGCGATCGGGCCAACGCCGAAGACAGCGAGCATCTCGCCGGACGTCAACGATCCGGGCGCACGCAACGTCACGTTCGACGAGCTGCGCACGTCGTACTACCAGCAGGCGAAGGCGCTGCTCGATGGCGGCGTCGACCTGTTCCTCGTCGAGACCATCTTCGACACGCTGAATGCGAAGGCTGCGCTGTTCGCGCTCGACGAGCTGTTCGAGGACACCGGCGAGCGCCTGCCGATCATGATCTCGGGCACCGTCACCGATGCGTCCGGCCGGATCCTGTCGGGCCAGACGGTCGAGGCGTTCTGGAATTCGCTGCGCCACGCGAAGCCGCTCACGTTCGGCCTGAACTGCGCGCTCGGCGCGGCGCTGATGCGCCCGTACATCGCCGAGCTCGCGAAGCTGTGCGACACCTACGTGTCGTGCTACCCGAACGCGGGCCTGCCGAACCCGATGGCCGAGACGGGCTTCGACGAGACGCCGGACGTCACGTCGGGCCTGCTGAAGGAATTCGCGCAAGCCGGGCTCGTGAACCTCGCGGGCGGCTGCTGCGGCACGACGCCCGAACACATCGCCGAGATCGCGAAGGCGCTCGCCGACGTGAAGCCGCGCCGCTGGCCGAACCAGTACAGCGACAACGCCTGACCCGACCGCCCACGCCCTTCATCACCAGAATTCGCACCGCCATGACCGATCACATGATGCGCCTTGCCGGCCTCGAGCCGTTCAACGTCACGCCCGGGACGCTCTTCATCAACGTCGGCGAACGCACCAACGTCACCGGCTCGAAGGCGTTCGCGCGCATGATCCTCAACGGCCAGTTCGACGAGGCGCTCGCGGTCGCGCGCCAGCAGGTCGAAAACGGCGCGCAGGTGATCGACATCAACATGGACGAGGCGATGCTCGATTCGAAGGCGGCGATGGTGCGCTTCCTGAATCTCATCGCATCCGAGCCGGACATCGCGCGCGTGCCGATCATGATCGACTCGTCGAAGTGGGAAGTGATCGAGGCGGGCCTGAAGTGCGTGCAGGGCAAGGCGATCGTCAACTCGATCTCGCTGAAGGAAGGCGAGGACGCGTTCCGCCACCACGCGCACCTGATCCGCCGCTACGGCGCGGCAGCCGTCGTGATGGCGTTCGACGAAACCGGCCAGGCCGACACCTACGAGCGCAAGATCGAGATCTGCACGCGCTCGTACAACTTCCTCGTGAACGAAGTCGGCTTCCCGCCGGAAGACATCATCTTCGACCCGAACATCTTCGCGGTCGCGACCGGCATCGAGGAGCACAACAACTACGCGGTCGACTTCATCGAGGCGACCCGCTGGATCAAGCAGAACCTGCCGCACGCGAAGATCAGCGGCGGCGTGTCGAACGTGTCGTTCTCGTTCCGCGGCAACGACCCGGTGCGCGAGGCGATCCACACCGTGTTCCTGTACCACGCGATCCAGGCGGGGATGGACATGGGCATCGTCAACGCGGGCCAGCTCGGCGTGTATGCAGACCTCGACCCGGAGCTGCGCGAGCGCGTCGAGGACGTGATCCTGAACCGCCGCGACGATTCGACCGACCGCCTGCTCGAGATCGCCGACAAGTTCAAGGCAGGGGGCGCGAAAAAGGAAGAGAACCTCGAGTGGCGCAACCAGCCGGTCGAGAAGCGGCTCTCGCATGCGCTGGTGCACGGCATCACGAACTTCATCGTCGAAGATACCGAAGAAGTGCGCGCGAAGATCGCCGCGGCCGGCGGCCGCCCGATCAACGTGATCGAAGGGCCGCTGATGGACGGGATGAACATCGTCGGCGACCTGTTCGGCCAGGGCAAGATGTTCCTGCCGCAGGTGGTGAAGTCGGCGCGCGTGATGAAGCAGGCGGTCGCGCACCTGATCCCGTTCATCGAGGAAGAAAAACGCCTGCTCGCGGAAGCGGGCGGCGACGTGCGCGCGAAGGGCAAGATCGTCATCGCGACCGTGAAGGGCGACGTGCACGACATCGGCAAGAACATCGTGTCGGTCGTGCTCCAGTGCAACAACTTCGAAGTGGTCAACATGGGCGTGATGGTCCCGTGCAACGAGATCCTCGCGAAGGCGAAGGTCGAGGGCGCGGACATCATCGGGCTGTCGGGCCTCATCACGCCGAGCCTCGAGGAAATGGCCTACGTCGCGTCGGAAATGCAGCGCGACGACTACTTCCGCGTGAAGAAGATCCCGCTCTTGATCGGCGGCGCCACGACGTCGCGCGTGCACACGGCCGTGAAGATCGCGCCGCACTACGAAGGCCCGGTGGTCTACGTGCCGGACGCGTCGCGCTCGGTGTCGGTCGCGTCGAGCCTGCTGTCCGACGAAGGCGCGACGAAGTACCTCGACGAGCTGAAGTCCGACTACGAACGGATCCGCGACCAGCACGCGAACCGCAAGGCGCAGCCGATGGTCACGCTCGCCGAAGCGCGCGCGAACAAGACCAAGGTCGACTGGGCGGGCTACCAGCCGGTGAAGCCGAAGTTCATCGGCCGCCGCGTGTTCAAGAACTACGACCTGAACGAGCTCGCGCAGTACATCGACTGGGGCCCGTTCTTCCAGACCTGGGATCTCGCGGGCCCGTACCCGGCGATCCTGAACGACGAGATCGTCGGCGAATCGGCGCGGCGTGTGTTCTCCGACGCGAAATCGATGCTCGCGCGCCTGATCCAGGGCCGCTGGCTGACCGCGAGCGGCGTGCTCTCGCTGCTGCCGGCGAATACCGTCAACGACGACGACATCGAGATCTACAGCGACGAGTCGCGCTCGGAAGTGCTGCTCACGTGGCGCAACCTGCGCCAGCAGAGCGTGCGCCCGGTGGTCGACGGCGTGATGCGGCCGAACCGCTCGCTCGCCGACTTCATCGCGCCGAAGGAATCGGGCGTCGCCGACTACATCGGGATGTTCGCGGTGACGGCCGGCCTCGGCGTCGACGTGAAGGAAAAGCAGTTCGAAGCCGACCACGACGACTACAGCGCGATCATGCTGAAGGCGCTCGCCGACCGCTTCGCGGAAGCCTTCGCGGAAGCGATGCACGCCCGCGTACGGCGCGAGCTGTGGGGCTACGCGAGCGGTGAAACGCTCGACAACGAAGCGCTGATCGCGGAAAAGTACGCGGGGATCCGCCCGGCACCCGGCTACCCGGCCTGCCCCGACCACCTCGTGAAGCGCGACATGTTCGACGTGCTGCGCGCAGACGAGATCGGCATGAGCGTGACCGACTCGCTGGCGATGCTGCCGGCCGCGAGTGTGTCGGGCTTCTATCTCGCGCATCCGGACAGCACGTATTTCTCGGTCGGCAAAATCGGGCAGGATCAGCTCGAGGACTACGCGCAGCGCATGGCGCTGTCGCTCGACGACGCGCGCCGCGCGCTCGCGCCGCAGCTGTAATCGATCGAGCCGCGGCGCGCCTGCCGCGTCTTGCCGCCACGCGCCCCGGTCACGGGGCGCGTCGTACAACGCGCCATTCAATCAGGATACCTAATCTCAATATTGCCCGATCAAGGCCGCAGCAGCCCGAGCCTGCAGGCAAAGGCGCATGGATAGCCCATCCCTTTCAGCCCGAAATTCGCCCCGCCATGTCGACCTTCGAAATCCGGATCAACGACACGCCGATCGATGCAGCCAGTCCGTTCCCGCCGACGCGCTACCGCGGCGAAAGCTGGGACCTGAGTCATTTGCGTCCGTTGACGTTCTCGTGCGATCTGGAAACCGGCTTCGACGTGACGGTTCTGGTCCTGTTCTCCTGTCACTGTTTCACCCGCAGTTTCAAATGGGATCCGCGCACCCGCGACGCCATTCCGGACGACGAGATCTACGACGACGGCCGCGAGACACGCGTGCTCTGCGCGGACCGGTACCACGCGTCGCGACATCTGTTGCGCGACGTGATCGTCGGGCTGGCGACGCGCCGGATCGTCGTCGCCGATGAACGACAACCCAATTTCGTGACGGTGGAGGCGGTCTCGTCGGATGGCGCGCAACGGGTGTACGCGGTGTTCTTCGAGGTTTCGAGGGACCGGATCAGAAAACGCCGGCTCATCCTGCGCGTCCAGTCGGCCTATATGCTGGATGGCGGCCTGAACAGACGCCAGCGGGAAGCCCGGAAGGTGGCGTTGCGCACGTTGCTGCGCGCAAGCCTGGAGGGCCGCAGGATCCGGGCGTAGAAAAACCAACGGCCGCCTTTCGGCAGCCGTCGCATGCGGGATTCTCTTTCCGTCTCTCGACGAAGTACCCACTCCAGGTGGGGCCCGATTGCTCGGGCGGCGCTATGTTTTCGCACCCGCTTTCACATAGTCTTGCGTTGAATTATAAGGAATTTCACCCTTCGGTCAAGGCAGGCGCCGGCCGCTCCCACCCGTTTCGAGCGAGCCGCCGCCCGACGCCGCTTTCATCAGACAAAATAAAAAGCCCGCTCGGAAGCGGGCTTTTTCTTGTCTTACTAACCTTTCCTACTGCCGGGCAAGGAAGCTCAGAAACCCCAGTGCACGTCGGCCTGGCCGGCCTTCGCTTCGCGCAGCATCGTGAGGAACGGCGCGACGCGCTGTGCCAGGCTCGGCGGCACTTCATGGTGCGAGTGGTCGGCTTCGTCCTCGTGGAAATGGCCGGCGTGCTCGGCGCGTTCCTGCTTCGCCTGCGCGACCGCGCCTTCCAGCTTGGCGATCGCGTGGTCCAGCTCGTCGTGCGTAATCACACCGCGCTCGCCCAGCTGCTTGCCGACGAGACCCAGCACATACACGGCGAAATCCTTCAGCACGTCGAGATCCTGTGCCGCCTTGCTCTTGAACGTAATCATGACAATTCCCTTTTCATCTTGTTGTGCCTGCGCAGCGCGGTTGGGGAACGCCGGCAGACCGGCGTCCGGCCTCGCGGACACGGGCCGCCTGAGCGGCATATTAGCACCTGTTAAAATTCTGCGATCCCTGAAACGCGCGCTTAAAAAGCGTGCCGGCGGGCCGGCGTTTCCGGCCGCCACCAACGAAGCCTTCTACCAGCATGCTGCCAGCACACAAACAGACCCTCGAAGCCCTGCTCGCGGATAGCGTCAAGCAGGTCGCACACGCGCTGAAAGGCGCCGACACGGCGTTCGTCGCCCCCGTCATCACGCTGGAGCGCCCGAAGGTCGCCGCGCACGGCGACGTCGCGTGCAACGTCGCGATGCAGCTCGCGAAGCCGCTCGGCACGAACCCGCGCCAGCTCGCCGAGCAGATCGTCGCCGCCCTCACCGCCCAGCCGGGCGCGCAAGGCCTCGTCGAAGCTGCCGAGATCGCCGGCCCCGGCTTCATCAACCTGCGCCTGTCGGCCGCCGCGAAGCAGGCGGTGATCGCCGCCGTGTTCGACCAGGGCCGCGCGTTCGGCACGTCGGATCGCGAGAAAGGCAAGCAAGTGTTGCTCGAATTCGTGTCGGCCAACCCGACCGGCCCGCTGCACGTCGGCCACGGCCGCCAGGCCGCGCTCGGCGACGTGCTCGCGAACGTGATCGCGAGCCAGGGCTACGCGGTGCACCGCGAGTTCTACTACAACGACGCGGGCGTGCAGATCGGCAACCTCGCGATCTCGACGCAGGCGCGCGCACGCGGCCTGAAGCCGGGCGACGCGGGCTGGCCGGAAGCCGCGTACAACGGCGAATACATCGCCGACATCGCGCGCGACTTCCTGAACGGCGAAACGGTCGCCGCGTCGGACGGCGAGCCGGTCAAGGGCACGGGCGACGTCGAGGATCTCGACGCGATCCGCAAGTTCGCGGTCACGTACCTGCGTCGCGAGCAGGACATGGACCTGCAGGCGTTCGGCGTGAAGTTCGACCAGTACTACCTCGAGTCGTCGCTGTACAGCGAAGGCCGCGTCGAGAAGACGGTCGATGCGCTGATCAAGGCCGGCATGACCTACGAGCAGGACGGCGCGCTGTGGCTGCGCACGACCGACGAAGGCGACGACAAGGATCGCGTGATGCGCAAGTCGGACGGCACGTACACGTACTTCGTGCCGGACGTCGCGTACCACGTGACGAAGTGGGAGCGCGGCTTCACCAAGGTGATCAACATCCAGGGTTCGGACCACCACGGCACGATCGCGCGCGTACGCGCGGGCCTGCAGGGGCTGCACATCGGGATCCCGAAGGGCTACCCCGACTACGTGCTGCACAAGATGGTCACCGTGATGCGCGACGGCCAGGAAGTGAAGATCTCGAAGCGCGCGGGCAGCTACGTGACGGTACGCGACCTGATCGACGAAGCGACCATCACGCGCGGCCGTGACGCGGTGCGCTTCTTCCTGATCTCGCGCAAGGCCGATACCGAGTTCGTGTTCGACATCGACCTCGCGCTGAAACAGAACGACGAAAACCCGGTCTATTACGTCCAGTACGCGCATGCGCGGATCTGCTCGGTGCTCAACGAGCTGAAGTCGCGCTACAACGTCGACGTCGCGCAGCTGCCGGGCGCCGACCTGGCGCAGCTGACGAGCGCGCAAGCGGCGTCGCTGATGCAGAAGCTGGCCGAGTACCCGGACATGCTCACGCACGCGGCCAACGAACTGGCGCCGCACGCGGTCGCGTTCTACCTGCGCGACCTCGCTGGCGAATTCCACTCGTTCTACAATGCGGAGCGCGTGCTGGTCGACGACGAAGCACCGCGTAATGCGCGCGCCGCGCTCCTCGCCGCGACCCGGCAGGTGCTCGAGAACGGTCTGGCGGTGCTCGGCGTGTCCGCGCCCGCCAAGATGTAACGCAGCAAGCGGCCCGAATCGGGCAGCGAATGGCCGCGGCAGGAGCGCCCGCCGTCGGATACCCGCCGTGGCCTTTTCACGATTCTTTTTGCAGGTGACTCAAGCAATGGCACAACCACGCCGAACTTCGAAGCAATCGAAACAAGCCGGAGGGACATTTCTTGGAATCGTGCTGGGCCTGATCGTCGGCCTCGCGATCGCCGTGGTGGTGGCGCTCTACATCACGCGCTCCCCGTCGCCGTTCGTGTCGAAGGTCGCGCCGCCGCCGGCCGACAACGGCGCGAGCCAGCCGCAGCAGTTCGATCCGAACCGCGCGCTGCAGGGCAAGACGCCCGGCCAGCCGGTGCCGCAGGCCGCGCAGCCCGCGCCGCCGAACACCGCGCCCGGCCAGGCCGCGAACCAGACCCAGGGCGGCCTGCTGCCCGAACCGCAGATCGTCGAAGTGCCGCCGTCGGCCAACGGGTCGAGCGGCTCGAACAATACCGGCAGCTCGAACGGCACGACCGCGTCGAACAATCCGTCGTCGGGCAACGGCGTCGC
Organism: Burkholderia sp. Ac-20349; assembly: GCF_017104865.1. NCBI lineage: Bacteria > Pseudomonadati > Pseudomonadota > Betaproteobacteria > Burkholderiales > Burkholderiaceae > Burkholderia > Burkholderia sp. Ac-20349. The sequence goes on along the minus strand of NZ_JAAGPM010000049.1, from coordinate 44,992 downwards.
CGTCGCGCCGAAGCCGGCCGACACCACGCCGCCGCCGAAGAAGACGCAGCAAGCGCAGCAACAACAGCAACAGCAGCAACAACAGCGCCCGCAGCAGCAGTCCGGCGGCGAGGACGACCTCGCGCGCTTCGCCGCGCAGAAGCAGGCCCAGCAAGCCGCCGCGCAAAAGCAGCAACAGCAGCAACTGGCCGCGAACACGCCGAAGCCGACCTCGTCGGCCACGGCCGCCGCGGCAGCGAAGCCGCCGACCGCGAACGACGCGAATACCGGCTACTTCCTGCAGGTGGGCGCGTACAAGACGGAAGGCGACGCCGAGCAGCAGCGCGCGCGCCTCGGTTTCCAGGGCTTCGAGTCGAAGGTGTCGAAGCGGGATGTCAGCGGCGTGACCTATTTCCGCGTACGCGTCGGCCCGTTCTCGAAGTTCGAGGAGATGAACTCGGCCCGCCAGCGCCTGTCCGATGCAGGTGTCGACACGGCGGTGATCCGTTTCACGAAGCAGTAAGCAACCGGCCGAGCCCACTCAGAACCCGTTACGTTCCGTAACCCGAGCAACTGATTCGACGTTCACAACATGAAAAAACTGCTTAGCACGCTCCTTCTGTCCCTGGGCCTGGCCGCCGGTCTCGCGCAGGCTTCGCCTGCCGCGCCGGTCGCCGGCAAGGACTTCGAGGTGATGAAGTCGCCGCAGCCGGTGTCCGCGCCGGCCGGCAAGGTCGAGGTGATCGAGTTCTTCTGGTACGGCTGCCCGCACTGCTACGAATTCGAGCCGACGATCGAGGCCTGGGTGAAGAAGCAAGGCAACAACATCGACTTCAAGCGCGTCCCGGTCGCATTCCGTGACGATTTCGTCCCGCACTCGAAGCTGTTCTACGCGGTGTCCGCGCTCGGCATCTCCGAGAAGGTCACGCCGGCGATCTTCAACGCGATCCACAAGCAGAAGAACTACCTGCTGACGCCGCAGGCGCAGGCCGACTTCCTGGCCACGCAGGGCGTCGACAAGAAGCAGTTCATGGACGCGTACAACTCGTTCAGCGTGCAGGGCGAAGTGAACCAGTCGGCCAAGCTGCTGAAGGACTACGCGATCGACGGCGTGCCGACGGTCGTCGTCCAGGGCAAGTACAAGACGGGCCCCGCTTACGCGAACAGCATCCCGGGCACCGCCCAGGTGCTGGACTTCCTCGTGAAGCAGGTTCAGGACAAGAAGCTCTGATCCCCGCCCGCGCGCCGGCATGACTACTCCGCTGAAGGTCTTCATCACCGGCGCATCGAGCGGCCTCGGCCTCGCGATGGCCGAGGAATACGCCCGCCAGGGCGCCACGCTCGCACTCGTCGCGCGACGCACCGATGCGCTCGATGCGTTCGCGCGGCGCTTCCCGAAGCTGTCCATCTCCGTCTATTCCGCCGACGTGCGCGATGCCGACGCGCTCGCGACGGCCGCCGCGTCGTTCATCGCGACGCACGGCTGCCCCGACGTCGTGATCGCGAACGCGGGCATCAGCCAGGGCGCCGTCACGGGCCAGGGCGATCTCGCGACGTTCCGCGACGTGATGGACATCAACTACTACGGGATGGTCGCGACGTTCGAGCCGTTCGTCGGCCCGATGACGGCTACGCGCCACGGCACGCTGGTCGGTGTCGCGAGCGTCGCCGGCGTGCGCGGCCTGCCCGGCTCCGGCGCGTACAGCGCGTCGAAATCGGCCGCGATCAAGTATCTCGAAGCGCTGCGCGTCGAGCTGCGGCCGGCCGGCGTCGGCGTCGTGACGATCGCGCCCGGCTACATCCGCACGCCGATGACCGCGCACAACCCGTACCGGATGCCGTTCCTGATGGACGCCGACCGCTTCGCCGCGCGTGCGGCCCAGGCGATCGCGCGACAGCGCGCGTTCCGCGTGATTCCGTGGCAGATGGGTGTCGTCGCGAAGGTGCTGCACGTGCTGCCGCGCTGGCTGTACGACCGCCTGTTCGAAAAGGCGCCGCGAAAGCCGAAGGCCGGCGCACACTGACGCGCCAGCGAGCCGCCGGCCCGCGAAGCTTCGCGGGCCGCCTCTCCGTCTCTCCGTCTCTCCGTCTCTCCGTCTCTCCGTCTCTCCGTCTCTCCGTCTCTCCGTCTCTCCGTCTCTCCGTCTCTCCGTCTCTCCGTCTCTCCGTCTCTCCGTCTCTCCGTCTCTCCGCATCACCGCTTCACCGCTTCACCGCACCGACGCCGGCCGCTTCGACGCTTCGATTCACGACACACCCGCACCGCTCCCGCGCCGTCCTCGACGCGCCGGCGTCCTGCTTACCCAGTGCCAGCTCTCCGCCGTCCGCAGCCTGCTCCGCCCCGCCCGCCGCCCCAACACCCGTTCCGTCGCGAACGCAGCCGTTTTTCGGTCAATTCGCCGCGTTCAGGCGCCTTTTTTCACGCGTCGCGCGCTTTGACGGTATGCTATTCGCCAGCCGCGCCGGCCCTGTCCGCTTCCGGGCCGCGCCCGCATCCCGTCACCCAGCAAAAAACACAAGCCACGTGGGAGATCCTATGCAGGTCAAGCTGTTCGCCACGGCCGCGCTCGCCGCCGCCCTCGCCGTCCCCGGCCTCGTCGCCGCCAAGCCGCTCACCGTCTGCACGGAATCGAGCCCGGACGGCTTCGACGTCGTGCAGTACAACTCGCTCGTCACGACCAACGCATCGGCCGACGTGATCTTCAACACGCTCGTGTCGTACGACGAAGCCGCGAAGAAAGTCGCGCCCGCGCTCGCCGACAAATGGGACGCGAGCGCCGACGGCCTCACCTACACGTTCCACCTGCGCCCGAACGTCGCGTTCCAGACCACCGAGTACTTCAAGCCGACCCGCACGCTCAACGCGGACGACGTCGTGTTCACGTTCAGCCGGATGCTCGACGATGCGAACCCGTGGCACAAGGTGGCCGGTGCGAGCGGTTTCCCGCACGCGCAGTCGATGGGCCTCGTGAAGCTCGTGAAGTCGGTCACGAAGGTCGACGACAGCACCGTGAAGTTCGTGCTGAACGAGCCGAACGCGACCTTCGTGCCGATCCTGACGATGGGCTTCGCGTCGATCTACTCGGCCGAATACGCAGACCAGCTGCTGAAGGCCGGCAAGCAGGCCGACCTGAATGCGAAGCCGGTCGGCACGGGCCCGTTCGTGCTGAAGAGCTACACGAAGGACGCGCTGATCCGCTACGACGTGAACCCGACCTACTGGGGCACGAAGCCGAAGGTCGACCGGCTGATCTATGCGATCACGCCCGACCCGTCGGTGCGCCTGCAGAAAGTGAAGGCCGGCGAATGCCAGATCGCGCTGTCGCCGAAACCGCAGGACGTGCTCGCGGCGAAGGGCGAAAGCGCGCTGAAGGTCGTGCAGACGCCCGCGTTCATGACCGCGTTCGTCGCGCTGAACACGCAGAAGAAGCCGCTCGACAGCGACAAGGTGCGCGAAGCGCTGAACCTCGCGTTCGACCGCGCGACCTACCTGAAGGTCGTGTTCGACAACACCGCGACGGCCGCGAACAACCCGTATCCGCCGAACACGTGGAGCTACGCGAAGGACGTCGCGCCGTACGCGTACGATCCCGCGAAGGCGAAGCAGCTGCTCGCGCAGGCCGGCTTCCCGAACGGCTTCTCGACGACGATCTGGACGCGCCCGACCGGCAGCGTGCTGAACCCGAATCCGAAGGTCGGCGCGGAGCTGCTGCAGGCCGACCTCGCGAAGATCGGCGTGAAGGCCGAGGTCAAGGTGATCGAATGGGGCGAGCTGATCAAGCAGGCGAAGCTCGGCCAGCATGACATGCTGTTCATGGGCTGGGCCGGCGACAACGGCGATCCGGACAACTACCTGTCGCCGCTGTTCAGCTGCAACGCGGTGAAATCGGGCATCAACTTCGCGCGCTTCTGCGACGCGCAGCTCGACAAGCTGATCGCCGACGGCAAGTCGACCGCCGACCAGGCCAAACGCGCGAAGCTGTACGAAGCGGCGCAGAAGATCATCCACGACCAGGCGCTGTGGATTCCGCTCGGCTATCCGACCGCGGCCGCGCTCACGCGCACGAACGTGAGCGGCTATCACGTGAGCCCGTTCGGGCGGCAGAACTTCACGACCGTCGCCGTGCAGTAACGCGACCCTCGCGCGTGGCGCGCAAGCGACGGTGCGTCGGGCCGTCGCTTGCGGCCCGCGCGCCACGCGCGCTACACTGCGCGCTCATTCCTCATACCGGACGCCAGCCAAAGTGAACAACTAAGCCTTCCCAAAATGTTTTCGCCGCCGTGCCACGCACGCCGCGCGCGAAGGTCTTCACGCATTTTTGGAGGTGCTTATGGCTGCTGCCACGCCCACCGGCGCGCTCGTCGCGCTTCATCACGTTTCCTTCCGCTTCGACGACGGCGTCACGCTGTTCGATTCGCTCGACCTCTCCATCGACCGCACGCCGACCGGCATCGTCGGCCGCAACGGCATCGGCAAGAGCCAGCTCGCGCAACTGATCGCGGGGCGCTGCGCACCGAGTTCGGGAACGATCGACCGGCACACGCCAGTCGTCTACGTCGCGCAGCAGCATGACGACGACGCTGCGTCGGCCGGCCCGCGAACCGTCGCGCAGATCGCCGCGCTCGACGCGCCGCTCGGCGCACTCGCGCGTCTCGCCGACGGCCGCGCGGAACCGCACGACTTCGACCTGATCGGTGATCGCTGGGATCTCGCGGAGCGGCTGCGCACCGCGCTCGACGCGGCCGGCCTGCACGACGTACAACCCGATACGCCCGCGCACGCACTGAGCGGCGGGCAGCTTGCGCGCGTCGCGCTGATCGGCGCGCTGCTGTCCGGCGCGGGCCTGCTCGTGCTCGACGAACCGACCAACCATCTCGACACACCGGGCCGCGCGTGGCTGCGCGCGGCGCTCGACGGCTGGCGCGGCGGCCTCGTCATCGTGAGCCATGATCGTGCGCTGCTCGCCGACGTGCAGCGCATCGTCGAGCTGACGCCGCAAGGCGTGCGCTCGTTCGGCGGCAACTACGCGCTCTACCGCGCGCAGCGCGACGCGGAACAGGATGCCGCGCAGTCTGCGCTCGACAACGCGCGTGCCGAACGCGGGCGCGTCAGGCGCAGGCTCGAACAGGAACACGACACGATCCAGCGTCACGCGGCTGCGTCGCTGCGCGACGCGAAGACGGCCAACCTGTCATCGATGGCAAAACAGAGCCGCAAGGGTGCGGCACGCAGCATCATGGGCACGGTGCGGCGCCACCAGAATGAATTCAAGGCGACGCTCGACGAACGCGTGCAGGAAGCGGCCGCGCGCGTCGAAGCCGATGCGCCCGTGCTCGTGTCGCTGCCGGGCACCGAGGTCAGCGCACGCCGCCAGCTGTTCACGCTCGAAGGTGCGCAACTGCCGTGGCGCATCGCCAACGATGCCGACGCGATCACGTGGTCGGCCAGCGGCCCGGTACGCGTCGCATTGACCGGCCCGAACGGCTGCGGCAAATCGACGTTGCTGCGAATGCTCGCGGGCGAGCTTGCGCCGCGTTCAGGCGCATGCACGACACACGTGAGCGCCGCGTATCTCGACCAGCGGCTCGCGCTGCTCGATCCCGAGCGTTCGATCGTCGAGCAACTGGGGCTGCTCGATACGCCGCTCGCCGAAGGCGACCTGCGCAGCCGGCTCGCGCTGCTGCAGCTCGACGCGGCACGCGCCACGCAGCCGGCGCGGCAACTGAGCGGCGGCGAGCGACTGAAGGCCGCGCTCGCGTGCGCGTTGTGGCGCGGCACGCCCGCGCAACTGCTGCTGCTCGACGAGCCGACCAACCATCTGGATCTCGAATCGGTGCGTGCGATCGAAGCCGCACTGGCCGGCTTCCCCGGTGCGATCGTGGTCGCGTCGCACGACACCGCGTTTCTCGCGGCGCTCGACCCGACGCACACGATGCAATGGCATCGCGACGGGTGGCGCTACGAACCCGTCGCATGAGGAGAACGACGCGGTATCAGCCGGCGGTGCGGAACCGCAGCACGCCGTCGTCGCCCTGCTCGCGCACGAGCTCGCCGGCGAGCCACAGCAGGTTCAGGTGCGCGAGCGCCTCGCCGAGCGCGAACGTCATCTGGTGGATGTCGAGTTCGCGGCGGCGGAACATGATCGGCACGATGTCGGCCGCGCTCATTGGCTTTTCCGCGCACGCGACGCGCACTTCGGCCAGGCGCGCGTCGTGGTGCTCGCGCAGTTGCGTGATGCGCGTGCGCACGCCGCGGAACGGCTTGCCGTGCGACGGCAGCACCAGCGTATCGGGCGCCATCGTCTCGTAGCGGCCGAGCGACTGCAGGTACAGCGCGAGCGGGTTCGCTTCCGGCTCGAGGTCGAACACGGACACGTTCGTCGAGATGCGCGGCAGCACCATGTCGCCGGAGATCAGCACGCCGTCCGCTTCGCTGTGCAGCGCGCAATGTTCAGGCGAATGACCGAAGCCGGTCACGACGCGCCACGTGCGCGCGCCGATCGTCACCGCATCGCCTTCACGCAGGCGCCGGTAGCGCGGCGGCACGGCCGGCACGAGATCCGAGTAGTAGTTGCGGCGGTTGCGCAGCTTGTCGAGCGCAGCCGGATCGGTCAGCCCGTGGCGGGCGAAATGATCGGCCGCCGCCGCGCCGCCCGCGTTCGAGCCGTTGCCGGCCGCCATCAGGCAGCCGAACATGTACTCGCCGAGCGTCATCCACAGCCGCACGTTCCAGCGGCCCTTGTCGCCGCCCTCGCACAGCCAGTTAGCGAGGCCGAAGTGATCGGGGTGGCAGTGCGTGACGAGCACGCGCAGCACGGGCAGGCCATCGAGATGCGTGTCGAAGATCTGCTCCCAGTGCGTACGGATCGCATCCGACGCGATCCCGCTGTCGACGATCGTCCAGCCGGCCTGCCCGTCGATCTCGTCGCGCAGCAACCAGAGGTTGATGTGATCGAGCGAGAACGGCAGCGGCATGCGCAGCCAGCGCACGCCGGGCGCGACCTCGAACGTGTCGCCCGCGGCGGGCAGCGTGTCGGCGAAGGGATAGTCGAGTTGGTGTTCCAGTGCGTTCATCGGTGGGGCGTCTCGTCGTTATCGGTGCGGATGCGCGCCGGCGGCAGGCCGCGGCGGGCGGTGCGTCGATTCTATCGCCGTCGCGCGAAACGCGTGCCCGGCGGCGGCTGGCCCGTCAAAAAAAGTTCGTGCCAGAATCGGTTCCGTACCCGTATCTTTACGCGAAGATGCACCGAACGGCATCCAACGGCGGATAACCCGCCGCCTGCCCGCCGGCTGCGGATCGCCGCAAAGCCCTTGAAGCGCCCGCTTGGGCGCTAAAATGGCGAGTGCTTACAGCCCCTCCCGAACGAGCCTGCACGCGATGAATCACTTCCCCAAACTGCTGTCTTCGCAGATCGGTTTCGACGTCGCGCAGACGATGCTCGAAAACTTCGACCGTCACTACCGGATCTTCCGCGAGGCGGCCGACGAAGCGAAGACGCTGTATGAGCACGGCGACTGGCACGGGCTGCAGCGGCTCGCACGCGAGCGGATCACGTCGTACGACGATCGCGTGAAGGAATGCGTCGAGGTGCTGGAAGACGAATACGACGCGGAGAACATCGACGACGAAGTGTGGCAGCAGATCAAGCTGCACTACATCGGCCTGCTCACGTCGCACCGCCAGCCCGAGTGCGCGGAGACCTTCTTCAATTCGGTGTGCTGCAAGATCCTGCACCGCTCGTACTTCAGCAACGATTTCATCTTCGTGCGCCCGGCGATCTCGACCGAGTATCTCGAGAACGACGAGCCGGCCGCGAAACCGACCTACCGCGCGTACTATCCGGGCACCGACGGGCTCGCGGCCACGCTCGAGCGCATCGTCACGAACTTCCAGCTCGAGCCGCCGTTCGACGATCTCACGCGCGACATCGCGTGCGTGATGCAGGCGATCCACGACGAATTCGGCCACTTCGACGAAGCGCCGAATTTCCAGATCCACGTGCTGTCGTCGCTGTTCTTCCGCAACAAGAGCGCGTACATCGTCGGCCGCATCATCAACGCCGACCGCGTGCTGCCGTTCGCGGTGCCGATCCGCCACGTGCGCCCGGGCGTGCTCTCGCTCGACACCGTGCTGTTGCGCCGCGACCAGCTGATGATCATCTTCGGCTTCTCGCACTCGTATTTCCTGGTCGACATGGGCGTGCCGTCCGCGTACGTCGACTTCCTGTGCACGATCATGCCCGGCAAGCCGAAGGCCGAGATCTACACGTCGGTCGGCCTGCAGAAGCAGGGCAAGAACCTGTTCTACCGCGACCTGCTGCACCATCTGTCGCATTCGAGCGACCGCTTCATCATCGCGCCCGGGATCAAGGGCCTCGTGATGCTCGTGTTCACGCTGCCGTCGTTCCCGTACGTGTTCAAGATCATCAAGGATCACTTCCCGCCGCCGAAGGAAACGACGCGCGCGCAGATCATGGAGAAGTACCAGCTCGTGAAGCGCCACGACCGCCTCGGGCGGATGGCCGACACGCTCGAGTATTCGAGCGTCGCGCTGCCGCTCGCGCGGCTCGACCACGCGCTCGTGCGCGAGCTGGAAAAGGAAGTGCCGTCGCTGCTCGAATACGAGGACGGCAATCTCGTGATCGAGCACCTGTACATCGAGCGCCGGATGACACCGCTCAACCTGTACCTGCAGAACGGCACCGATACCGACATCGAGCATGGCGTGAAGGAGTACGGCAACGCGGTGAAGGAGCTGATGAAGGCGAACATCTTCCCCGGCGACATGCTGTACAAGAACTTCGGCGTCACGCGCCACGGCCGCGTCGTGTTCTACGACTACGACGAGATCGAATACCTGACCGACTGCAACGTGCGCCGCGTGCCGGCGCCGCGCAACGAGGAAGACGAACTGTCCGGCGAACCGTGGTATACCGTCGGCCCGCACGACATCTTTCCGGAGACCTACGGGCCGTTCCTGCTCGGCGACCCGCGCGTGCGCGACGTCTTCATGAAGCATCACGCGGACTTTTTCGATCCCGCGCTGTGGCAGGCCAGCAAGGACAAGCTGATCCAGGGCGAATTGCCCGACTTTTATCCGTACGACACCGCGCTGCGCTTTTGCATGCGCTACCCCGCGCGCTTCGGCGCAGCGGACCAGAACGACGGCGCAGGCGACGCGCAGCGCGCCGCCTGACGTCGACTACACCGAACCGATCGCGACCCGATTTCCGCCAACGGAATCCACACCGATGAACACCCAAGACAATCCGCTTTCACACCTGTTCGACAACAACGACGCCTGGGTCAAACGCAAGCTCGCGGACGATCCGGAGTTCTTCACGCGTCTCGCCGACCAGCAGGCGCCGGAATATCTGTGGATCGGCTGCTCGGATTCGCGCGTGCCCGCGAACCAGATCATCGGCCTGCCGCCGGGCGAAGTGTTCGTCCACCGCAATATCGCGAACGTCGTCGTGCACAGCGACCTGAACTGCCTGTCGGTGATCCAGTTCGCGGTCGACATCCTGCGCGTGAAGCACATCATGGTCGTCGGCCACTACGGCTGCTCGGGCGTGAACGCGGCGCTGCACAACCGGCGCGTCGGCCTCGCCGACAACTGGCTGCATCACGTGCAGGACGTGCGCGAACGCCATGCCGAGCTGCTCGATGAATGGCCGGTGGGCGAAGCACGCTACCGCCGCCTGATCGAGCTGAACGCGATCGAGCAGGTCGTCAACGTGTGCCGCACGACGATCGTCAACGACGCCTGGGCGCGCGGCCAGGCGCTCACCGTGCACGGGCTCGTGTACGGCGTGCACGACGGCAGGATGCGCAACCTCGGGATGGCCGTGTCGAACTTCGATGCGCTCCACGAGACCTACAAGCGCTGCGTGGCCGCGCTCACCGCACGCGGCGAACATGCACCCTACAACGACATGGTCGCCGCGGACGCCGCGCAGCTCGACGACGTCGCGCAAGCCGTCGCCGACACGCTGAAGCCGTGCGGGGACGCGAAGTAACGCCGCGGCCTCCGCGGCGGCAACCGCGCCGGCGCAGCCGCGCGGCCCATCGAACGGATCGGATACCGGCGCGGCCGCCCCGGCGGCGCCAAGCACAGGAGCGACGGGCATGAAAACCGCATTGATCGTCGGCGCATCGCGCGGCCTTGGCCGCGAATTCGTCCGGCAATATCGGCGCGACGGCTGGAACGTGATCGCCACCGCGCGCGACGACGCATCGCTCGACGCGCTGCGCGCGCTTGGCGCGCACGCGCATGCGCTCGACATCACGCAGCCCGAGCAGATCGCGGCGCTCGGCTGGAAGCTCGACGGCGAGCGGCTCGATGCGGCCGTGCTGGTGTCGGGTGTCTACGGGCCGCGCACCGAGGGCGTCGAGACGATCACCGCCGAGGATTTCGACGCGGTGATGCATACGAACGTGCGCGGGCCGATGCAGTTGCTGCCGATCGTGCTGCCGCTCGTCGAGGACGCGCGCGGCGTGCTGGCCGTCGTGTCGAGCCGGATGGGCAGCATCGCCGAGGCGACCGGCACGACCGGCTGGCTGTACCGCGCGAGCAAGGCCGCGCTGAACGACGCGCTGCGCATCGCGTCGCTGCAGACGCGCCACGCCGCATGTATCTCGCTCCATCCCGGCTGGGTGCGCACCGACATGGGCGGCGCGCAGGCCGCGATCGATCCGGAAGCCAGCGTGACCGGCATGCGCCGCGTGATCGCCGAATCCGGCGCGGACGTGTCGCAGGCAAACGGCCGTTTCTTCCAGTACGACGGTATCGAGCTGAGCTGGTAGGCAGCCGACAACCGTGCGTCGTTAATTCCCGTTTCGCATGACTCTGAACCGACCTGATGCGTGCCCGTGCGGCGGCGCGTCCCCCGCTCCCGCCGGCAAAGCCCCGGCGCCCCGCTATGCGGCCTGCTGCGGCCGCTTCATCGACGGCGGCGAAGCCGCGCCGACCGCGCTCGAGTTGATGCGTTCGCGGTACAGCGCGTACGTGCTCGGCGCGACCGACTACCTGCGCGCGACCTGGGCCGCGCGCACCTGTCCGCCCGATCTCGACACCGACCCCGAAGCACCCGACGCGCCGCGCTGGCTCGGCCTCGCGGTCAAACGCCATGCGCCGCTCGACGAACGGCACGCGGAGGTCGAATTCGTGGCCCGCTACAAGGTCGGCGGACGCGCTTACCGGCTCCACGAGACGAGCCGTTTCGAGCGCGACGAGCATGGTTTCTGGCGCTACGTCGACGGCGAAGTAAGTGAACGTTGACAAATAGTTGCTGTGTCAGACGCCGGGTAATTCCCGCATTGCACAACCCCATTTTGTCCGGCTACGATGACCTCGAATTGGTCAAGTTGCATGGCAGGGCTTACGAATGGCGTTCAGCAAGGTATTGGTGGGATGGATGGCGGCCTGTGCGCTGTCGGCCGCTCAGGCCGGTACGCTGCCGAGCGCCAATACGGGGTCGGGTGCCGGCGCCAGCGGGTCGCTCGCCCACGCCGAACGCTTCGACTACGGCAATTCGAACCTGCCGCAGGTCGCCGCCGACCTGAACGAACAGATCCTCCGCATTCCGGCCGACGCATCGGGCAACGTCACGCTCGAGGCAACGCTCTTCAAGCCGAACGGCCCCGGCCCGTTCCCGCTCGTCGTCTTCAACCACGGCAAGAACACCGGCGATCTTCATCAGCAGCCGCGCAGCCGGCCGCTCGCGTTCGCGCGCGAATTCGTGCGCCGCGGCTATGCGGTGATCGCGCCGAACCGCCAGGGCTTCGCAGGTTCGGGCGGCACGTACCAGCAGGAAGGCTGCAACGTCGGCAAGAACGGCCTCGCGCAGGCGGCTGACGTCGACGCGACGGTGCGCTACATGTCGCGCCAGTCGTATGTCGATGCGTCGCGCATCGTCGTCGCCGGCACGTCGCACGGCGGCCTCGTATCGGTCGCGTACGGCACCGAAGCCGCACCGGGCGTGCGCGGCATCATCAACTTCTCCGGCGGGCTGCGCCAGGACCTCTGCGACGGCTGGCAGAAGAACCTCGTCGACGCGTTCGACCAGTACGGCGCGCACACGGCCGTGCGGTCGCTGTGGCTGTACGGCGACAACGACTCGGTGTGGACGCCCGGGCTCGTCGCGCAGATGCACGACGCGTACGTCTCGCACGGCACGCAGGCCCGGTTCATCGATTTCGGCCGCTACAAGGACGACGCGCACCGGCTGATCGTCGACCGCGACGGCGTGCCCGTGTGGTGGCCGGCCGTCAATGCGTTCCTCGCGCAGCTGAACCTGCCGACCTCGGTGCGCTACGCGGTCGCGAACCCGCACGAGCCGAAGGCGAGCGGCTATGCGTCGATCGACTCGGTCAACGCGGTGCCGTATGTCGACGAAGCCGGCCGTGAAGGCTATCGCCGCTTCCTGAACCAGCATCCGAGCCGCGCGTTCGCGGTGTCGTCGGAAGGCGCATGGTCGTGGGCCGAAGGCGGCGACGATCCGATGGCGCTCGCGCTCGACAACTGCTCGAAGCAGGGCGCGGGTTCGTGCCGGCTGTATGCGGTCAACGACCGGGTCGTGTGGAACAACGCGACGCAGACGGCCGACAACGACGACAGCAACGCAAGCGACACCGGTACGCCGGCACTGGCTTCGCGTTGACGGGCGGCGGCCTGCGCCGCCGTTTTTCGTTTTCTCCTCCCCCTTTTTTCGCTTCTTCGCAGACGCGCTGCACGTAGCGTTCGCGGCCGACGTCGCGCACGCGGCACGCACCGCATGCCGGCGTGAACACGCCGTCTGGCTGCGCCTCGCTCCGGGTGCCCTTCGTCACCCGCATGCAGTCTTTCTTTCCGATCGCATGGGGGCCACATCGTCCCGCATCGCCCTTTCCTCCTTCGCGCCCCGATTTTTCACCCCGCTGCCCTGCCCGACGCACGATTTTTTTCAGTTGGGGGGTCTCACTCGAACGTCGTCATCTGCGGTCATTTCGGGACATCTGAACCGTACCGTCCCGAGCCGCCCCGATCTGCGCCGAACTCCCGTCCGACAAGGCTCTGCAGCGTTTGTAACCGGTAGTGCAACGGGTCGCGGAACACGCTAATCTCAGCGCGTTTCGTGTCCCGCCGCGCGGCATCCCGTCGATGCCGCGCTGCCGTTTTATCCCCCGGAGCCGCCTTGAGTACGCCAGCCACCGACGACTGGGTCGCGCGCAGCCTGCGCGCGGTCTGGCATCCCTGCACCCAGATGAAGCACCACGAGCGCCTGCCGCTCATCCCCGTCGCGCGCGGCGCGGGCCTGTGGCTGTACGACCGTGACGGCCGCCGCTACTTCGACGCGATCAGCTCGTGGTGGGTCAACCTGTTCGGCCATGCGAACCCGGACATCAACGCGGCGCTGAAAGACCAGCTCGACACGCTCGAGCACGCGATGCTCGCCGGCTGCACGCACGAGCCCGCGATCGAGCTCGCGGAGCGGCTGCACGCGCTCACCGCGCGCACGCTCGGCCATGCGTTCTTCGCATCGGACGGTGCGTCGGCGGTCGAGATCGCGCTGAAGATGAGCTTCCACGCGTGGCGCAACCGCGGCCGCGCGAACAAGCAGGAATTCGTCTGTGTCGCGAACAGCTATCACGGCGAGACGATCGGCGCGCTCGGCGTGACCGACGTCGCGCTGTTCAAGGACGCGTACGACCCGCTGATCCGCCACGCGCATGTCGTCGCCTCCCCCGACGCGCGCGGCGCGCTGGCGGGCGAAACGGCCGCCGACGTCGCGGGCCGCGCGCTCGCGGACGTGCGGCGCCTGTTCGTCGAACGCGGCGACCGGATCGCCGCGCTGATCGTCGAGCCGCTCGTGCAGTGCGCGGCCGGCATGGCGATGCACGATCCGTCGTACGTGCGCGGGCTGCGCGCGCTGTGCGACGAATTCGGCGTGCACCTGATCGCCGACGAGATCGCGGTCGGCTGCGGCCGCACCGGCACCTTCTTCGCGTGCGAACAGGCCGGTGTCTGGCCCGATTTCCTGTGCCTGTCGAAAGGCATCAGCGGCGGCTACCTGCCGCTGTCGCTCGTGCTCACGCGCGACGACGTGTTCGCCGCGTTCTACGACGACGACACGACGCGCGGCTTCCTGCACTCGCATTCGTACACCGGCAACCCGCTCGCATGCCGCGCGGCGGTCGCGACGCTCGACCTGTTCGCGCGCGACGACGTGCTCGCGAGCAACGCCCGCAAATCGGCGACGCTGCGCACGGCGCTCGCGCCGCTCGATGCACACCCGCAGGTACGCCACCTGCGCGAGCGCGGCACGCTGTTCGCGTTCGACGTCGCACTCGACGGCGACGCGGCGCGCGGCTTCTCGCGTCGCTTCTTCGAACGCGCGCTGGAACGCGAGCTGCTGCTGCGCCCGATCGGCACGACCGTGTACCTGATGCCGCCGTACGTGATGAGCGACGACGACATCGCATGGCTCGCGCAAAGCACGCGCGACACGCTCGATGCGACGCTCGCGGAGATCGCACGATGACGAACCCCCTGCTCGACACCCTGCAACGCGGCCTCGCCGATCTCGACGCGCAAGGGCTGCGCCGCGTGCGCCGCACCGCCGACACCGCGTGCGATGCGCGCATGACCGTCGACGGCCGCGAGATCGTCGGCTTCGCGAGCAACGACTATCTCGGCCTCGCCGCGCATCCGGCGCTCGTCGCCGCGTTCGCCGAAGGCGCGCAGCGCTACGGCTCCGGCAGCGGCGGCTCGCACCTGCTCGGCGGCCATTCGCGTGCGCACGCGACGCTCGAGGACGAACTCGCGGCCTTCTCGGGCGGCTTCTCCGACGCACCGCGCGCGCTGTACTTCAGCACCGGCTACATGGCGAACCTCGCCGCGATGACGGCACTGACCGGCAAGGGCGCGACGATCTTCTCCGACGCGCTGAACCATGCGTCGCTGATCGACGGCATGCGACTGTCGCGCGCGAATGTCCAGGTCTATCCGCATGCGGACACCGCCGCGCTCGCCGCGTTGCTCGACGCATCGGATGCCGAAACGAAGCTGATCGTCAGCGACACCGTGTTCAGCATGGATGGCGACCTCGCGCCGCTCGCCGAACTCGTCGCGCTGGCCGAACGCCACGGCGCGTGGCTCGTCGTCGACGATGCGCACGGCTTCGGCGTGCTCGGTCCGCAGGGCCGCGGTACGCTCGCAGCCGCCGCGCTGCGTTCGCCGCATCTCGTGTACGTCGGCACGCTCGGCAAGGCGGCCGGCGTCGCGGGCGCATTCGTGATCGCGCACGAGACCGTGATCGAATGGATGATCCAGCGCGCACGCAGCTACATCTTCACGACGGCCGCGCCGCCGGCCGTCGCGCACGCGGTATCGGCCAGCCTGAAGGTGATCGCGGGCGACGAAGGCGACGCGCGACGCGCGCATCTCGCCGCGCTGATCGAACGCACGCGCGCGCTGCTGCACAAGACGCGCTGGGAGCCGGTCGATTCGCACACGGCCGTGCAGCCGCTCGTGATCGGCAGCAACGACGCGACGCTCGCGGCGATGCGCGCGCTCGATGCGCACGGCCTGTGGGTGCCCGCGATCCGGCCGCCGACGGTACCCGTCGGCACATCGCGGCTGCGCGTGTCGCTGTCGGCCGCGCATTCGTTCGACGATCTCGCGCGGCTCGAAGCCGCGCTGATCGAAGCCAGCGACGCGCAGGCCGTGCAGGAGGCCGCGGCATGACCGCCCCGCTCTCGCTGTTCGTCACCGGCACCGACACCGAAATCGGCAAGACCTTCGTGTCGGCCGCGCTGCTGCACGGCTTCGCACGTCACGGCCTGCGCGCCGCCGCGCTGAAGCCCGTCGCGGCCGGCGCGTATGAACGCGACGGCGTGTGGCGCAACGAAGACGCCGACCAGCTCGACGCGGCCGCGAACGTCGTGCTGCCGCCCGAGCTGCGCACGCCGTTCCTGTTGAAAGCACCGGCCGCGCCGCATATCGTCGCCGCGCAGGAAGGCGTGACGCTCGACATCGACACGATCGTCGCATGCCATCGCGAAGCGCTGACGCGCGCGGAGATCGTCGTCGTCGAAGGCGCCGGCGGCTTTCGCGTGCCGATGAACGACACGCAGGACATGGCCGATCTCGCGGTCGCGCTCGGCGTGCCGGTCGTGCTCGTGGTCGGCGTGCGGCTCGGCTGCATCAGCCATGCGCTGCTCACCGCCGACGCGATCGCCGCGCGTGGCCTCAAGCTCGCCGGCTGGGTCGCGAACCACGTCGATCCGGCCATGTCGTTCCCCGACGAGAACGTCGCGACGATGCGCGACTGGCTCGCCCGCGAACACGGCGCACCGCTGCTCGGCCGCATTCCGCACATGAGCCCGGCCGCCCCCGAAGCCGCCGCGGCGATGCTCGACATCGCCGCGCTCGTCGATACGCTGCGCGCCGCGCAGCATTGACCCAACAGAAACAGATCCCCCGATCCCTCATCCCCGTCCAGGACAGGAAAACGATATGACCCAAGCCCAGACCGCCACCGTGCAACCCGACGCGATTCCCGTGGCCGCTCCGGCCTCGCAGCGCTGGCGCGTCGCCGACGTCGTCGCGCTGTTCGAGCTGCCGTTCAACGACCTGATCTTCCGCGCGCAGCAGGTGCACCGCGAACACTTCGACGCGAACGCGGTGCAGCTGTCGACGCTGCTGTCGATCAAGACGGGCGGTTGCGAGGAAGATTGCGGCTACTGCTCGCAATCGTCGCACCACGACACGGGCCTGAAAGCCGAAAAGCTGATGGATGTCGACGCGGTGCTCGACGCCGCGCGCGCCGCGAAGGCGAACGGCGCAAGCCGCTTCTGCATGGGCGCCGCGTGGCGCAACCCGAAGGAGCGCCACATGCCGGCGCTGACCGAGATGGTGCGCGGCGTGAAGGAACTCGGCCTCGAGACCTGCATGACGCTCGGCATGCTGGAAGACGAACAGGCGCAGGAACTCGCGAACGCGGGCCTCGACTACTACAACCACAACCTCGACACGTCGCCGGAGTTCTACGGCCAGGTGATCTCGACGCGCACCTACCAGGATCGCCTCGACACGCTCGACCGCGTGCGTGACGCGGGCATCAACGTGTGCTGCGGCGGCATCATCGGGATGGGCGAATCGCGCCGCGAACGCGCGGGCCTGATCTCGCAGCTCGCGAACCTGAACCCGTATCCGGATTCGGTGCCGATCAACAACCTCGTCGCGATCGAAGGCACGCCGCTCGAAGGCACCGCGGCGCTCGACCCGTTCGAATTCGTGCGCACGATCGCGGTTGCCCGCATCACGATGCCGAAGGCCGTCGTGCGCCTGTCGGCCGGCCGTGAGCAGCTCGACGACGGGTTGCAGGCGATGTGTTTCCTCGCCGGCGCGAACTCGATGTTCTACGGCGACCAGCTGCTGACGACGAGCAACCCGCAGTCGCAGAAGGACCGTGCGCTGTTCGAGCGCCTCGGGATCCGTGCGAGCGACGCGGACGCGATGTCGGCGAACGCGTAAGCGGCACGCACCGCGTAACGACGAAAAAGCCGGGGCATGCCCCGGCTTTTTTTCACCCGATCGTCTGCACCGCGTTGCCCTGCGCATCGCGGATCACGGTCTTCTCGACCCGCCAGCGCACGCCGTCGAGCCCGTCGACCGCATACTCGCCGGCACGCGGCTGCAACGTGCGCGCCAGCGCCTGCACCGTCGCATCGGTGAGCCGCAGCGTCAGCCTGCCGTCTTCGTCGGCGATGGTGTTCGCGTCGCCGCGCTCGAAACGCACCGCGGTGTCGCGGCCGACCAGCCGCAACGGCCGGTCGAACGGCAGTCGCAGCGGCAGCAGCGCGACGAGTTCGTCGACCTGCCGCGCACCCACCGTGATCTCGACGAGCGGCGCGCGCAACAGCCGCTTGCGGGTCTCCCACGCGAGCACATCGGTAAACAGCGAGCCGCTCGACGAGCCGTCGCGCCGGGTGCCCTCGTCAACCTGCGCACGCACGTCCGCACGCTCGAGCAGCGACGCGCGGCCGAGATCGGTCACCCACAGCGGCAGGTACGGCAGCAGCACGTCGAGCAGCGAGCGGGTGCGCCAGCGTTTCGCGGCGCGCTCCTCGTCGAGCGTCAGCCCGACCACCTGCAGGAACGCCAGGTGGCCGTGCGGCGTGTCGATCGCCGGCAGTTCGGGATCGAACGCGAAGCCCATCGAGCAGAGTTGCGTGTCGGACTCGAGCGCGATCGGGCCGTTGGCCGACATCCAGTGGCCGTCGCCGAACGCATTGCCGCTCTCGAACACGTAGCGCGCGAGATTCTGCAGGAAGCTGAACGCCCAGCGCGGCGGCTCGTCGTCGTCCGGCGCGCAGGCGACGCGCATCGTCAATTCGAAGCCGAAGCCGCTGACGGCCGGATCATCCGACTCCTTCGCGTACAGCTCGGTCAGCCCGTACGTGACGAAGTGCCAGTGCGGTACGGGTTCCGCGCGCTTCCACACGCTGATGCCGTCGAGCGGATCGGGGCCGCCGAGCCGCCACTTGATCAGCGTGCCGTAGTGCTTCGGTTCCTGGCCCGGATAGAGGCGCGCGAGCGCGCCGTCGATCGCGTCCCAGCCCGGCGCGCTGTCGTCGGCGCCGCCGTCCTGCGTGTCGTGTGATGCGTCCGTCATGTGCTCCTCCGTTCCGAATGACGTTCTGGAGTGCCATACCGGCGCGCACGCCGGCTGTGGCCACCGTACGACGTGTGCGTTACACGTGCGCCGCCGCGCCGTCGATCGCCGCGCGCACGCGCTCGACGAGTGCCTGATCGACCGGTGCCAGCACCTCGCCGCGCGGCCGCACGCCCGAACCGAAGTGCACCGCGCGCACGCCGGTGGCGCGGACGAAATCGCCGACCGCGTCGACCGTGAGCCCCGAGCCGGCCAGCACCGTACAGGTCGAGCCGGCGGCCTGCCGCACCAGCCGCGTGATCGTCGCGGACGCGTCGAGCACCGACGGATGGCCGCCGGACGTCAGCACCGATGTGACGGCCGGCACGCGCAGCAGCGCGTCGAATGCGGCGTTGAGGTCGCGCGACACGTCGAACGCACGGTGGAAGGTCAGCGCGCGGCCGTCCGCCGCGGCCGCGATGCGGGCCAGCGCGCCGAGATCGACGTCGCCGCGCGCGTCGAGCGCGCCGAACACGACGCCATTCGCACCGGCCGCGACGGCCGCACGTACGTCGCGCTCGATCACGCGCAGGTCGTCGGCGTCGTACACGAACGACCGGCTGTGCGGTCGCACGATCACGTTGACGGGAATCGGCACGGCGGCCACGACGGCTTCGATCAGGCCGACGCTCGGCGTCAGCCCGCCTTCGGTGATCGCGGTCACGAGTTCGAGGCGGTCGGCGCCCGCGCGGGCGGCGGCCTTCGCGTCGCCGACGGTCGTGGCGATCACTTCGAGGAGGACGGAAGAGGCGGCGTTTCGGTTCATGGGCGGCCCGCGAATCGTCAGGACAATTCGCGCATCCTAGCCGAGCCGCGTGACGGGCGCCAGCGTGCCGGCCGCCGCGCCATGAGTCGCGCCATGAGTCGCGCCGTCAGCCGCGCCGCGCGAGCCACACGCCGACGAGCGCGGACAGGCCGGTCACCACGGCGCCGGGCGCGAACCGGAACATCCGCGCGTTCACGTCCACGCCCTGCTGCTGCATCACGTCGACGATCCCCGGCGCCATCAGGAGCGTCACCCAGCCGATCATCCCGAACGCGGTGGTCGCGGTCGCGATGAGCAGCGCGATGCCCGCGCCGCGCGCGCGTGGCCGGAACGCGCCGGCAAACGCGCCCACGGCCAGGAGCACCGCCGACAACCCGCACAGCACGGTGACGAACACGAGCATCGCCCCCGTATGGCCGAGCTTCAGGAACGCCATCGTCTGCGCCGTGATCACGCACATGCCCGCGATCGTGAACAGCACGATCGCCAGCGCGTTGCGCACGACGCTCATGCGTTCGCCTGGAAATACGCGGTCGCGGGGCGCCGGAACATCAGGTAGACGAACAGCGCGAACAGCAGGACGCCCGGAATCAGCACCGCGTACATCGACGCCGGCATGTTGACGAACGAGAACACGAAGCTGAACACGGACGTCGCGATGTAGGTCTTGCGCGACCATTCGCGCCCCTTGAGGATCGCGATGCCGACCACGATGTTCACGACTTCGAGGATCACGCTGATGCCGAGCGTCGCCCAGACGGGCAGCAGGTAGTGCGACAGCAGCGCCTGGGTGGTCGGCATGCCGATGGTGAAGGGCGTATAGATGCACGTGATCGCGTTGGTCACGATGATGATCCACGCGAGAATGGTCAGCGAAATCGGTCTTTTCATTGTGTTTTCCTTGTTATTCGCCGCCATGGTGGCCCCCGGGACGGCGCGCTCGCGGTCACGATGGCCGCGGTCGGGCCATTGTCGGGGAAGCACGCGGCGAACGCAACGACCGCCCCGCGCCGCTCGCCCCGCCCGCCGCCTGCGGTGCGTGCGCGGCTAGCCCGCGTCCGCTGCGTCGTCGCCCCAGTCGATATCGCCGCACAGCACGCGCTGCGTATCGCCGACGCGCACGGCCACCGACAGCGTCACGCACGGCTGCGCCTCGTTGATCGACAGGTACGGCCGCGTGACCTGCACGCGCCCCGGCTCGGCGATCGCCGAGCGGAAATACGGCCGGCGCAGCCAGTTCGCGCCCTGCGCATCCGCGAGCGGCGAGAAGCGCGCCTCCGCGAGCGCGCGGTCGGCGCGCAGCACGACGTTGCGGCCCGACTGGCGGCCGTGCGCGTCGAGCAGGAAGCAGCGCGCGGCGGCAGCACCGTCGATACATGGGTGATGACCGAAGGCATCGTCGATTCGACGACGCTGCTGCAGACGCACCTCGGCCCCGACGATCTCGTCGAGCGGCCGCGCGCGATCGCGAGCCGGGCGGCCGAGAACCTGTTCTGGCTCGGCCGTTACACCGAGCGTGCGACCAACCTGATGAGGCTCGCGCGGGCGGCGCTCGAACGGCTGCGCGGCGAGGACGACGTCGACAGCCCCGCGCACCTGGAACTGCTCGACACGCTGTGCCGCGACACGGGCCTGATCGCGGCCGATGCGCCGAACGCCGTCGATGCGCCGCGTGCGTTCCAGCACGCGCTCGCGACGTCGCTGACGCGCGGCGCGGATCGCACGTCGGGCATCGCGTCGTGCCTGTTCGGGATGCGTGGCGCGGCCGCCGCGATTCGCGAACGGCTGTCGAGCGACCAGTGGCGGTTGATCGACGACGCAACGCAACTGTTCGCGGACAGCGCGGGCCAGCCGGAAGCAGAGGAGCAGATCGGCAACGAGGCGCTGCAACTGCTGGCGCGCCTTGGCCTGCTGCTCGGCGCGATCACCGGCGCGCAGACCGACAACATGACACGCGACGACGGCTGGCGGCTGCTGTCGATCGGCCGGCAGATCGACCGGCTGGATTTCCTGTGCAGCGTGCTGAAGTTTGCGTTCGACGAAGGCGCCGTGCACCGGCAGGATGGCTTCGAGCTCGTGCTGGAGCTGTTCGACAGCACGATCACGTTCCGTTCGCGGTTCCAGCGCGGCTTCGACGTCGCGCCGCTGCTGTCGCTCGTCGTGCTCGATACCGACAACCCGCGTTCTCTCGGCTGGGTCGTGCAGGCGCTGCGTGGCCGGTTGACGAAGGTCGAGCGCAGCGAAGGCTATGCGCTGTCCGAGCTGGCCGAGACGATTCCCGACGTCCCCGCGTGGTCGCTGCACGAGCTGTGCGAGACCGGCGACGGCGGCCGGCACGACAAGCTGCTCGATGCACTCGATACGACGGCGAAGGCGGTCTGGGAACTGTCGAACCGGATCGGCGAGCGCTATTTCAGCCACGTGCGCGAGGCGGGCAGGACGTTATGGTGACGACGAAAGGCGCGGCGAAAGCGCCACCCGGTTCCGGGAATGCGCGGAACGCATCGGCACCGGCATCCGCGACGCCATCCGCGATGGCCGACGTGACGCGCGGCCGGTTGCTGCGCGTCACGCACGATACGGAATACCGTTACGCGGCGCGCGTCGAATCGGCGCAGCACCAGGCGCGCCTGCAACCGCTCGTCTCGCCGCGCCAGCAGGTGCTGTCGTTCGCGCTCGACATCGATCCCGCGCCGGAGTCGGTCGGGACCGAGATCGATGCATTCGGCAACGCGCGTGCATCGTTTGCGTTGAACCAGCCGCACGACGCGCTGCTCGTGCGCAGCCGCAGCACGGTACGCGTGACGCCGCCCGTGTGGTCGCTCGGTGCGCGCGGCGAGCCGCCGCCCGCCATCGCGAAACCCGACGCGAAACAGGCGACTGCGTGGGAAGCCGTGCGCGACCGCTTGCGGTTCCGCGCGGGGCAGCCTTACGACGCGGCGAGCGAATTCGTGTTCACGTCGCCACATGTCGCGTGCGATCCCGAGCTCGCCGCGTATGCGGCCGCGAGCTTCACGCCGCAACGGCCGCTCGTGCAGGCCGCGTGGGAGCTGATGCGGCGCGTGCATGCCGATTTTGCGTATACGCCGAACAGCACCGACATCACCACGTCGGCGCTCGATGCGCTGCGCTTGCGCAAGGGCGTGTGCCAGGATTTCGCGCACGTGATGATCGGCGCACTGCGCTCGCTCGGGCTCGCCGCGCGTTACGTGAGCGGCTATCTGCTCACGCAGCCGCCACCCGGGCAGCCGCGGCTGATCGGCGCCGACGCGTCGCATGCGTGGGTCGAGGTGTACGACCCGGCGTGGCCCGAGGACAACGGCTGGCTGCAGCTCGACCCGACCAACGATCGCGCGCCGGGCGACGACTACGTGATGCTGTCGATCGGCCGCGACTATGCGGACGTGACACCGCTGCGCGGCGTGATCCGCGGTGGCGGCGCGGATCAGGAGCTGAAGGTCGGCGTGACGGTGGAGCCGCTCGACGCGCCCTGACGTATGCGGCATGCCGCGTGCCTGCGCGAATGCCGTTTAAGTCTTCGTTAATACTGCACGCCTAGCATGGTCATGCCGGCGAACGGATCGGACTCGATCCGGGACCCCGGCGGCACGCGCGGGTGCGTCGACGTCACGGCACCGCACCGTCGCGCATCGCCATTCCCTTGCAACGGCGGCGGATCATGATCAAAAACTTCGACTACACGCTCGGCAGCGACACGATTGCGCTCTGCGCGAGCTTCGGCGCGGGGCCGGCGTGGCGTCGCGTGCTCGTGAGCCGTGCGGATTCGATGGAGACGCTGGTGGTACTCGATGCGCGCGGCCTGTCGGGCTTGCTGAAGGTGGCGACCGAGGCGCCGGAAGGACTGCTCGACGATGCGATCCGCAAGGTCGGCGACGAACAGCTCGTCGAGCGGGCAATCAGCGGCAGGACGATCGTCGAAACCGCACTTTGAACGCGCCTGAGTCAGATCAATCCGCGCACTCGTGGCGTGGATTGACGGCACAGCCTGACGACATCCGGCGATGGACGGGCATCATCGGACGAGGGCGGGCACGAGGTCCCGCGTGATTCGCACCCGGTCGATCATTGCCCGAGAAAATCGAGCAGGGCGGACGCAAGCTGTTCCGGCTGCTCTTCGGCCGGATAGTGGCCGGAGTCGCGCAGCACGACGCCGCGCACATTGGACGCAACCTTTTCCATGGTGGCCTTCGACCCTTCGCCGTACCCGAATTCGCATCCGATGGCGAGGACCGGCATCTCGAGTTTCTTTTCTCCGAGCGTCTTGTTGTCGTCGAGATCCACGAGGAGCGTGCGGTAGTAGCTGAAGCTCGCACGCAGGGCGCCGGGCTGCGTGAGCGCCGTCGCGTAGACGTCGATGTCGGCTTCCGTGATGGACTCGGGATCGACGGTGCCGACCGTGTCGCGCCGGACAAAGTGACGGACAAACAGCGCCTCACGGCCGCGGACCAGCTCTTCGGAAATGTCGCCCGCCATATTGAAGCCGAAGTGCCAGCTGCCGCCGGTGGCCACGTTCATCGCCTTTTCCTGGCCGAAGCCTGGCAGGCCGCTCTCGATGAACACGAACCGCTCCGTGAGTTGCGGATACAGTGCGGCGAACGCGTAGCCTACCTGGCCGCCCATATCGTGTCCGACGATGCACGCCTGGTCGATCTGCAGCGCATGCAGCAATGCGGCGATGTCGCCTGCGACGGTTTTCTTGTCATAGCCTGCCGCGGGCTTGCTGGAGTGGCCGAATCCGCGTAGATCCGGGGCAATGACCTTGTAGTGAGGCGCAAGCAACGGCACGAGCTTGCGCCATGCGTACGACGTTTGCGGCCAGCCGTGCAGCAGCACGACGGCACGGCCGGCTCCGGCCACTTTCGTATGAATGCGCAAGCCGTTCACCCGCACGGCAAGCGATTCGACAGCAGGGTGTTCGAGATTCTCGCGACGGGGTTCCGTCAAGCTCATTGCCATGAATCGGCCTTCGGTAAGGAAAGATTGCTCGGTGAGCATGCCATCCGACAACGCGCCGCGCCGCGCGATGACCGCACGGCCTCCAACTTCCCGGGCACGGCAGGTCCGGCCGGCGCAAGGGTTGGAGGGTTCGAGTCAGGTCGATCTGCTCGCCGGCGGCGTTGCCTGAGGGCGTGTCCTAATCCTGGTTCGCGAACCGGTCTGTCGCGGCGATCAGCGCTTCCAGGATCCCCGGCTCGTTGTACGCATGCCCGGCGCCGGGCACGATCTCGAACGTCGCGTCCGGCCATGTCTTCGACAGCTCCCATGCGGTCCGCGCGGGTGTCGCGACGTCATAGCGACCCTGCACGATCACCCCCGGAATGCCGGCGAGACGATGCGCGTCGCGCAGCAGCTGGCCTTCTTCGACAAAGCCCTTGTTCACGAAGTAGTGGTTCTCGATTCGCGCGAACGCGAGTGCGTAGTGACCGTCCGCGAAATGCGCGGCCAGTGCGGGGTCGGGCAGCAGCGTGATCGTGCGGCCTTCCCAGATGCTCCACGCGCGCGCGGCTTCGAGCTTCGCCGCTTCGTCGTCACCGGTCAGCCGGCGATGGTAGGCGGCCATCAGGTCGCCGCGCTCGGCTTCCGGAATCGGTGCAAGGAAGGCTTCCCACAGGTCGGGGAACAGCCACGATGCGCCTTCCTGGTAGTACCACAGCAATTCCGCGCGACGCATCGTGAAGATGCCGCGCACGACCAGCGCGGTCACGCGCTCGGGGTGCGTTTCCGCGTACGCGATCGACAGCGCGCTGCCCCACGAGCCGCCGAACACGAGCCACTTTTCCGCGCCGACCATCTCGCGCAGGCGTTCGATATCGGCGACCAGATGCCACGTCGTGTTGTTCTCGAGGCTGGCATGCGGCGTCGAGCGCCCGCAGCCGCGCTGGTCGAACAGCAGGATGTCGTAGCGCTCGGGATCGAACAGGCGGCGATGGTCGGGGCTGCAGCCGGCGCCGGGGCCGCCGTGCAGGAACACGGCGGGCTTGCCGGCCGGGTTGCCGCAGCGCTCCCAGTAGATGCGATGGCCGTCGCCGGTGTCGAGGTGGCCGTGGGCGTAGGGTTCGATCGGTGGGTACACAGGCAGGCTCCGGGTAAGGGTCGACAGGGGGGCGGACGAGGCGCGGGCCGGTGAGCGGGCGGGGGACTACGGATATTGCGCCGCCGCAAAAATCGTTGTGTTGGCATCGGACCGGCCGCCGCCGGACAAGGCTTGTCATTATGCCCATTCGCCGTCCCCGGCGTCGGCTCGCTCTAGCGTGCGTGGCCGCCGTTGCCGGCCTCGGGATTTTTGAAGCAATTTCATTCCGATATTTTTCATACAAAATCCCGGCGGCATATCGGCGTGCCGAAGCAGGGGCGCCGGTCTGCTGCCCATCCACCGTGCCAACGGAAACCAGCCGATGAACCATCGCGTCACGCAGTTGACCGGGTTGCGCGCCGTCGCGGTCGCGATGGTTGTAGTCGGACACGCCGAGCACGTGCTGCCCGGCGGCTACACGGGCTGGTACGCGCCGTTGCGGCTGATCGCCGACGGCCGGCTCGGCGTGCTGATCTTCTTCGTCCTCAGCGGTTTCCTGATCACCAACGTATTGCGCGCCGAGTTCGCACGCACGGGCGGCATCGCGCTGACGTCGTTCTACGTGCGCCGCGCGTTGCGGATCTGGCCGGCCTGCTACGTGTATCTCGCGGCGGTCGCGATCATGGCCTTCGCGGGCTGGTTCGACGTCGACCGCCGGCAGTGGCTGTGTGCGGCGCTGCACCTGTGGAACTACTCGGCGTGGTTCGGGCTGACCGGCGACAACACGCTGCATCCGGACGGTGCGTGGTATCTCGGCCATTTCTGGTCGCTCGCGCTCGAGGAACAGTTCTACTGGTTCTGGCCGCTGCTGTTCGTGTATGGCATGCGCCGCCGCGGCACGCGCTGGCTGGCCGCGTTGATCCTGATCGTGCCGCTCGTGCGCGCGGTCACGTACTTCGTTGCGCCCGCGCTGCGCGGGCAACTCGGGATGATGCTTCACACGGGCGTCGATCCGATCCTGATCGGCTGCTATGCGTCGCTCAACCGCGAACGGCTCGAAGCGTGGATTCGCACGTGGCGTGGTGAGGCGCGCATCGTGACGGCGATCATCGTTGTCGTGCTGATCGGCATGCCGCTCGCCGAACATCGGCTCGGCGGGTTCTGGAATGCGACGTATGGCGTGACGCTTGAAGCCGCGTTGATCGCGATCGTGATCGTCGTGCTGAATTTCCGTAACGAGTTCTGGTGTGCGCGGTGGTTGCGTACGCGGCCGGTCGTGTTCGTCGGCACGATCTCGTTCAGTCTTTATCTGTGGCAGCAGCCGTTCGCGAATCCGGATCTGGCCGTGCCGCATGCGTTCCCGCTCGGGATCGTGTGGGCGCTGATGGCGGCGACGGCCAGTTACTTCCTTGTCGAGAAACCGTTCCTGCGGTTGAAGGATCGCTATTCGGCGCGCGAGGCGCGACGCGTTCGGGACGACGCGTTGCGGATGCCGACGTCTGGCGAGGCGATCGGAGCGAAGGTGGTGGAGTAGGCGGGCGGGGCTGTGCCCCGCCTCGGCCTTACTTGAAGCGCCTCATTGCGGCAGGCGAATACCAGAAGTTTCGGAACATATCGATTCCGTACGTCTTTCCGTCGTAGTGGACGATCGTGCGCGCGGTGCGCTTGCCTGTATCCGAGTATTCGCCGTCCTTGCGCTGCGACTTCGTAATGTGGGCGGTGATCGACAGATCGGCAAAGTCATGGCTCGACGTTTTATCGACGGCGATTGTCATTCGGGCCTCTTCGCTGCTCGCATCGCCGACGCCCGGGCCACAGGATTCGCCTTCGACACTGACCCACCCGCGGAGGTTGGTACCGAAAACCGAACGGATGCGGTTGCCTTCACGTACCCATAGCGTCAGTTCCTCGTCTGCGTCGGCATCGGGACAACTCGCCCCTCGCGCGCTGCTGGTGAACACAACGCCGAATGCGCGCAGGTCAGGCGACAACTGGTACCGCGCCGTATCGATGCGATAGCTGTTCTCACCGATTTCGGTCGCCGCATCTTCCTGGACCACCGACTTTTCGGCTGCCACGACCTTGCCGCCTTCGACGAGCGCGACGACTTGCAGCTTGTTGCTTTCGTCCGGGTTCTTGCTCTTCGGCAGCGAATCGAGAGCGACGGCCGCGATCGTCGTTTCCGGCGCATTCGGCATGACCTTGCACGCCGATGCCACAACGAGCCGGTTCGTGTCGCGCGCGGCGAGGCGTGCGCTCGCGACGCCGGCCCAGCGGGCGACCGCAACGACGGTTGCGTCATCGCAAGCCTGGTTGTCGGCAGCCTGAACGGCGGAGGCGGCGGCGAGCGCCAGCAGCGGGACGAAGCGGTGGATTTTTATAGTCACGATGAACTAGGTTCGTCACGGATTTTTGTGGATGCCGTTCTCCTACTCAACGCAGGCATCGGGCATCGCGATTGAGTTGGACTAATTGCATAGCTTGGAAATTTGCTGCAGCCTGGTGTCGGATCTACGGCGTTTCTGCCTGGCGGAGCACGTGCATCAGGCTATTTTTTATTTTTATTCGTATCTCTTGAGATTGCCATTGCCGCTTCGATGGTGCGGTTGTTGCGTTCGTTCAGTGCAGCTCGCGTGCGCTCATAGGTTTCGCTAACTTTTCCTATACGTTCCAACGTCTCTTGGAGCATCGAGTCTGAGTGCCCGCGAACCAGTTCTGACAAGCTCCGCGTGGAGCCGGCTACCTGCCAGCTGGACAAGGCGGTCGTTGCCGTAGTTCCTTCGAGTTTCCGCACTTCGGCACGCAACTTTTTGATAAGGGAGGCGGACTCAGCATTTGTATCCTTCAGTTTCTCAAGCTCGACGAGGGTTCCTTCGACCCGTGCGAGAGCGTTTTCCTTGGCCGTCATTGCCTCCACAAGCTCGCGCTCACGTTCTTGCAATACCAAATTTAGGTCACGGACGAAGCCCCCCATTTCGTCGGCACTTCCGGCCATCCGATTGAAAATCTTCAATAGGTAGCCAATAAGCTCGTCGTTCGAGAAGTTCGGATATCGAACGGTGTGATCAATTTCGCTCCAACCTTCCTCGAACAATGTCCGCACTTGGATTTCAGCGCGAATGATTCGCTGGGTTGGGCGGCTTTCAACGACATAGTGCAATGACCGATAACCTGCTGGGTGATCCTTGCTCAGGAGGCCAACTGTGGCTAAGCGCTCCTTGAACGCCTCATGATCGCCTTCTCGCGTGTAAGCGATTGGCTCCTCGATAGGCGTCCAAGTCTTCATGAGCGACTCGTGAATGGTGAGACAGTCGTCCTTGAATAGATGGAGAGCCCTGATTCCGACCAAGTCTGTGACTAGCTCGAAGTAGTTGTTGACGCCAACTTCTGCGTACTTCTCGGCAGATTTTTCATCGGCGCGCTTGCGCACGATCTTTTCAAGCAGATGCTCCGTATCTTTCACGCGCCACCGCACTGAATGGACGCGCTCGAACCGTTGAATTGTTTTCGCGAAGAACTCAGCACTAGTCGCCAGTGCATCGAGGTTGTTCTCGTGGTCATGTGCGATATCGCGCAGCTCGGCCCATATGCAGCCAGACCGGTCCCACAATTCTTTGCTAAGTCGGTTGCGGGTCAGGAAGGCTTCGTGCGAGTCTTCGGTCAATACCTGAGTCGGTGATCCGTTTGCCATATATCCCCGGATTGCTTTCGAATAGTTGATCTTGTCGGTGACTGTCGGCGACAGTAGAAAATATGAGTTTAATTCAAGGGTGGAAAGTCCATTGTGTGGATATCATGGATTTTGAGCGATCACTTTGAATTTGTACATTAAAAAACCTCGGTCAACGTGATCGTCGCTACGCTCGCGTGTGAAAGCCTGCTTCATAAACGCAGAAGCGACATTCAGATGTGAATTAGACAGCGGTGTCGGACGATTGAGGTTGGCCGAATGCCGATAATGTGTTTCGTATTTTGTAGAGCATTGTGAAGAAAAAAAGGCCCTTGCGGGCCTTTCATAGACGAAGGAGTCAGGCGCTTACTGCGTCAGCGCCGTAAACCCTTCCAGCAACCGCTCAACATCAGCCGCCTGAATCGCCCCCATCGTCGAAATCCGGAACAGCTCCTTCGACAACCCGCCTTGCCCCGCGTAGATCACGAAGCCGCGCGCCTTCAACCCGTCGTGCAGCGTTTCGTACGTTACACCCTGCGGCAACCGATAAGCACGAAGCACAACCGACGATTCACCTTCCGCCAGCACCAGCGGCATCCCGCGCGCGGCAAGCCCGGCTTGCGCCTGATCAGCCAGCGCCTTGTAATGCGCATGCCGCGCACGCCAGCCGCCAGCCTCATCAAACTCGCGCAGCGCCTCGACGAGCGCGTAATACGCGTGCACGGAAGGCGTAAACGGCGTATTCCGTTGATCCTGCAGCTTCGCGAGACGGCCGAGATCGAGGTAGTAGGTACGGCTCGCCGCCTTCGCGAGCGCGCTGCGGCGCACGATCACGAACGCTGCGCCCGGCACGCCGTGCAGGCACTTGTTCGCGGTCGCGGCGACCGCGTCGATGTCGCCGCCGGCGAAGTCGATCGCTTCCGCGCCAAAGCTGCTCACACCATCAACGAGCATTTTCACGCCGCGCGAACGGCACACCTCGGCAATCGCCCCGAGATCGTTCAGGCGACCCGTCGTCGTTTCATGATGAATCACGGCGACGTGCGAGTAACCGCCTGCATCGAGTCGCGCACCGATCTGTGCGAGATCCGGTGCCTGCATCCACTCATGCTTCAGCACGTCATGCGCGATCCCGTACTGCGTCGCGATCTGCGTGATCCGCTCGCCATACACACCATTCTCGATCACGAGCAGCTTGCCGTCCTTCGGCACGAGCGCCGCGATCATGCTTTCGACAGCGGCCGTACCCGAACCGGTCATCAGCACGGCCGTCCACTCAGCCGGATCGAGTTCATATGCGGCGACGAGACGCTGACGCGCTTCATCCTGCAGATCGAAGAATTCGCTTTCGCGATGGCACAGGTCGGGTTGCAGCAGGCTGCGGCGCACGCGTTCGGTGAGCGTGACCGGGCCGGGGTTCAGCAGCAGCATCAATGGGCTCCTTCAACGTGGGCTTCGGTCTGCGCGGCGCCGATGTGCCGCATCAGACGATTCTTGACCTCGACCGGCGTGACGGTCGGGCGGGGCAGGCCGTCGGGCACGCCGGTGCGGATCGCGACACGCACGAATTGCGCACCCTCGGCCGACGAAGCAAGCGCCGTATCGAGCACGTCGAGCGTGTCGCCTTCGACCGCCGACGCATACCCGCACGCGGCAGCAACGCCCGCGAACGAAACATGTTGCGACACCGTCGCCTGGCCGCCCGTCGATTCGTGCGCGCCGTTGTCGAGCAGCACGTGCGTGAGGTTGGCCGGGCCGTAGGTGCCGAGCGTCGCGAACACGCCCATACGCATCAGCGCGGCGCCGTCGCCGTCGACCGCGACCACGCGCAGGTCGGGGCGCGCGAGCGCGAGGCCGAGCGCGAGCGGCGTCACGCAGCCCATCGAGCCGACCATGTACAGCTGGTTCGGGCGATCGTCGATGGCGTAGAGTTCGCGGCCGCAGAAGCCGGTCGACGCGAGCACGACGGTCGAATCGACCGGCGTGTGCGCGATCACGCGCTGCAGCGCGTCCTGGCGGGTCGGCCAGGTGTCGGCCGACGCGGCGCGCGACGACGCTTGCGCGGCGACATGCGCGCGCGGCGTCGCCGCCGGGTTGGCCTTCAGTTCATACGGCGCGACGCTGCCTTTCTGCATCACGAGCGCGTACGGGCGGCCCGTCGCGTCCATGTGCGCGATCGCGCGGTCGAGTGCCGGGCCGACCTGTTCCGGGGCGGTCGGGAACGTCTCCCACGGGATCTCCATCGTGTCGAGCATCGCGGGCGTGATCGGGCCCATCAGCGCGTGCTGCGGCTCGTCGGCCACGCCCGGCTGGCCGCGCCACGTGACGATCAGCAGTTGCGGCAGGCGGAACGTCCACGTGAGCGACGTGAGCGGGCTCACCGCGTTGCCGAGCCCCGAGTTCTGCATCATCGCAATGCCGCGCTTGCCGCCGAGCGTCGCGCCCGCGATCAGCGCGACCGCGTCGCCTTCGTTCGCGGCCGACACGTAATGCAGCGTCGGGTCCTGCAGCACGTAATTGATGAACGGCGTCAGGTACGAGCAGGGCACGCCCGCGTACCAGTCGAAACCGCGCTCGCGCGCGGCCTCGACGAACTGGGCCGCTTCGATCATTGCGCGCCCCCGTTACGGGCGCCCGGTTGCGACAGCGGCGTCTGGCCGTGCGCGAAGTCGCCCGCGCGGCGGAAGTCTTCGAGATCGTTCACACCGCGCCAGTGGCCGTGCACGTACTGCACCTCGATCTTCTCGCCGGCGGCGATCAGTTCGTTGAGCAGCGCCGGGATGTCGAGCGTGTCGAAATCGTCGCGCGCCTGGAGCGTCGCGAGCATCGCCTTCAGGCGGTCGACACCGGCGCCGCGCACGTTCAGCAGGCCGATCCAGCGGCCATGCGGCGTGCCTGCGGCGACGTCGCTCGACACGCGTTGCAGGTAGGTCTTCTGGCCGAACAGGCCGCGGTCGTCGGCCGCCGAGCAGAGCGCGAAGTCACGCACGCTCTGGTTGGTCGGCTCGGTCAGCGACGAATCGACCACCACGCTGAACTCGGCTTCGCTTTCCGCGAGGTCGCGCACGATGTAGCTGCGGAACAGCAGGTCGCCGTACGAGATCACGGTGTCGCCGGTCAGGCGTTCGGCCGCGCAAGCGAGCGACGCGAGTTCGCCCGTCTGCGCATGGCGCTCGTTGACGACGAGCTTGATGCCCGACGTGTCGATCGCGTCGGCGCGATAGCCGCCGACCACGGTGATGTCGTTCACGCCGTGCGTCTTGAAGCCGTCGACGAGCCAGCGCAGCAGCGGCTTGCCGGCGACCGGCAGCATGACCTTCGGCTTGTCTTCGGTCACGGCCTCGAGGCCCTTGCCGCGGCTCGCGGCGAGTACGATCGCCGCGTTCGACGCACGCGACGACGACGACAGGTAGATGCGCTCGGCCGCCGAGTATTCGTCGGCGTCCTGCAGGCGGAAGATCTCGTTGACCGATGCAACGCGGTCTTCGACGTTGATCAGCGTTTCGCTCTCGTGGATCTCGCGTGCGGTCGCCTGCATCGCGGATGCCGACGCACGGATCAGGTGGTTCGCCCAGATCACGGTGCTGATGCCGGCCTGGCGGAACACGTCGGTCGGCGTGCTGTAGTACTTGGTCGGCACGATCACGAGCGGCGCCTTGCCGCTCCATTCGCGCGCAAATTGCAGGATCTCGTCCGGGCGCGACAGCTTGCTGTGGATCAGGATCGCGTCCGCGCCGGCTTCCGCATACGCGTTCGCGCGGCGCAGCGCCTCGTCCATCCCCCAGCCCGCGATCAGCGCTTCGACACGCGCGACGATCGAGAAGTCGGGATCGCTCTGCGAATCCTTGCCGGCCTTGATCTTGCCGCAGAACTCGTCGATTTCCGCGAGCGGCTGGCGCTCGCCGCCGATGAAGCTGTTGGTCTTCGGGAACTGCTTGTCCTCGATACAGACGCCCGCGATGCCGCGCTGCTCGAGCTTCTTGACGAGGCGGCGCACGTTGTTGAAGTTGCCGTAGCCGGTGTCGCCGTCGAGCAGGATCGGCAGGTCGCTCGCGTCGGCCATGAATTCGAGCACGTCGACGACCTGGGTCCAGCTCGCCTCGTTGTTGTCGCGCACGCCGAACTGCGCGGAGATCGCGAGGCCCGATGCCCAGATCCCCTTGAAGCCGGCTTCGCGGACGATCCGCGCGGACAGGCCGTTGTGCGCTTCCATCAGGAATTCGAGTTCGTTGCTGACGAGCATGCGGCGCAGGCGTGCGCTGCGCGATTCGGAGAAGTTGGGTTCGCGTGCATTCATCGTGCAGCTCCTGCGGTAGTACGTTGAATCAGGGGGAGAATGTCTTGCGTGGCGCGTGCGACGTCGTTCGGGAAGTCGATCTCGATCCACGGCGAGCCGGTGACGTCGGCGACGTCGAACGAATGACCGCCTTCGAGCAGCAGGTCGCGCACGGCTTCCTCGTGCGGCATGTTCGCGCGGCCGCTGTCGACGTAGCCCGCGACGATCGTCGCGAGGCGGCGCGCGGTGCCTTCGGTGAAGCGGAAGAAGCCGACCGATTCGCCGATCGTGTCGTACTCGAGGTCGACCGCGAGCTGCTTGCGCAACTCGACCGGCACGCCGTTCTTCAGGCACAGCTTGACGGGTTCGTCGCCGGCCTCGAAGTCGCGATCGATCAGCAGGCGGTCGACCGCCTTGTCGGGATCGGCCACCAGCGCATGCAGGATGTTCTCGTCATACAGCACGTCGGCGTCCATCAGCAGCACGTCGCCGCCGCGCGTCATCGCATCGGCGACGGTATGCACGGTCAGCACGCTGCCGAGGTCGTAGCGGTCGTTGATCACGATCTCGGCCTGGCGGCCGAGGCGCTTCAATTCCTGCTCGACCTTCTCGTACTGGAAGCCCAGCCCGAGCACGATCTCGTCGACGCCCGCGGCGTCGAGCACGCGCAGATGCCGCTCGAGCAGCGAAACGTCGTCGAAGCGCAGCAGGCACTTCGGGAACTGCGCCTCGGGCGGTTGTTGCAGGCGCAAGCCGAGGCCTGCCGCAAGAATGATGGCTCGCATGGGTTCTCCAACCAAAAAGCCGGCGGATCTGAACGATCAGTCGGCGAGCGGCTG
This sequence comes from Burkholderia sp. Ac-20349, assembly GCF_017104865.1. Classification (NCBI taxonomy): domain Bacteria; kingdom Pseudomonadati; phylum Pseudomonadota; class Betaproteobacteria; order Burkholderiales; family Burkholderiaceae; genus Burkholderia; species Burkholderia sp. Ac-20349. Next base: position 10,730 of record NZ_JAAGPM010000049.1, on the reverse strand, counting down.
CGGCGCACGGCGCCGCTGCCAGTTTCTTTCACTGAAATGCAGATAGAGCAGGCCGGGCAGGCCGAGCGCGAGTTCGCGCGCGCGCTTCGCGAGCGACAGCGCGAGCGCCGCGTCGGGCGGCAGTCCGACCAGCGGCGCGAGCAGCAGGTAGCCGCCTTCCTGCGCGCCGAGCGAGCCCGGGATCGCGAAGGCCGCGCCACGAATGGCCTGGCCGACGCTCTCGAGCAGCAGCGCGTCGAGCCAGCTCACCGGATGCCCGAGGAAATGCAGCGCGAGCCACACTTCCGCGGTGCCGACGATCCAGCCGACGAGACTCAATGCGAACGTCTTCGCGACCTTCGCGCGATCGCGATACAGCGCGCCGACCGCGTCGTCGATCGCGTCGGCGCGGGTGGCCAGCGACGACCAGTCGCGCGGGCCGAGCAGCTTCGACGCGAGGCGCAGGCCGCGGCCGAACAGCCCGCGCCGCTGCGCCACGTAGAACAGCGCGGCGAGGGCGCCGAGCACGCCGGTGGCGATCAGCGCGGGCGTGCGCAGGTGCGCGACCGATTCGTGCGTCGCATACAGGCTGAACGCGGCGATGCCGATCAGCGCGAACGCCATCTGCGCGAGCGCCTGCATCGTCGTGCTGACGGTGACGGCCGCCGCCGCGTCGGCCATCCGCGTGCCGCGCTGCGCGAGGTGGCGCACCATCAGCACGGGGCCGCCGATCTGCCCGGCAGGCAGCAGGCTGTTCACCGATTCGCCGACCCAGCGCGCACGCAGCGCGTTGCCGAGTTCGGCGCCCGGCTGGCCGGGGCGGAACATCACGGAGATCGCCGTCGCGTCGATCACGAGCGGCACGACGTGGAACGCCGCGACGAGCGCGAGCCCCCAGCCGGCGGCGAGGAACGTCGACGCGACCGCGCCGACGCCTTGCCATGCCAGGAGTGCGACGAAGAGTGCGGTCCCGAGGGACAGCAGGATGAGGCCGGCGCGTGTCATGACCCGGTCGTGCGTCGCGTTGCCAGTTGCTTGAACACCTGGCGGAAACCGAAATACGCGATCGCGTCCTTCATGTTCGAGATGAAGCGCTTCCACGGCCGCATGCCGGGGTTCGTCACGTATTCGAAGGTGAGCGACACGCGCATCTCGTTCTGGCCGAGCGGCGTGATGCGGTGGCGCAGCTTGTCGCCGTCGAACAGCACGATGCCGCCGTCGGCGATCTGCACGGAGCCCGGCTCGTCGGCGACGTCCGGATTGCGCGTGTGCAGCTCGTAGTCGAGCCGGCACGACGATTCGTCGATCACGCCGATCAGCAGCGTGTAGCGGCGGCCGTCGTAGTACGACGTGTCGTAGTGCCAGCCGATGTGGTCGCCGGGCTTCGTGTAGTAATACAGCGCGTACGCGTGCGGATCGTCGTCCGGCGACAGCATCAGCTTGTCGCCCGTGACCTTCTCGAGGAAGGAGATGAGTGCCTTCGAACGATACAGTTCGGCGATGTACGGCGCCTGCTCGTCGATCGTATGACGGCTCACGCTGCCGCCTTGCTTGTGACCGGGCAGGTAATTGCGGTTCAGGCCGGCCTGCATCGCGCGGGCGGCGTCGGCCAGCTTCGCGTGCGCGTCGGCCGGCAGGAATGCGTCGAGGTACAGGAACGAGCCCTGGCGCGTGTAGTCGTTGCGCACTTGCTCGAGGTCGAGATGGCCGACGCAGTCGGCCACGGTGCGATCGGGGTCGGACGCGGCGCGCACGGGCGCGGGGCGTGCCGGGCTCAGCACGGAGTCGTCGCGCGTGCTAGTCATTTGGAAGCCTGGATTTCAGTGGAATTCTGCGGAACATTGCCGCGCCGGACGATGCGCCACCAGTCGATCACGACCCACGCGGCGAACAGCGGGGCGCCGATCGACGCCGCGAGCAGGAACGGCTCGACGCCGTCGAACAGCGTCACGAGCGGCAGCAGGTACAGCACGTCTTCGGTTTCGAAGCCGCCGGCGAATGCCTGCTTGGTGCCGGCCTTGCCGGCGAACGATTCGATGCGCATGCGCAGGAAGAAGATCAGCGCAACGGCGGCGCCGGCCACCGCGCCGAGCAGCACCGGCGATGCGGCCATCTGGCCGCCCTGGGCGACGATGCCGAGGCCCATGCTGACGAACAGCGCGACCGTGACGAGCGCGTCTGCCGCGAGGTCGTAAAAATGACCGATCTTGCTCGTTTTGCCGCTGATGCGCGCGAGCTCGCCATCGGTGTGGTCGACGAAGTTCGACAGTACGATCAGGAACGCGCCGGCATTGCTCCAGCCGAAGCCGCCGTGCGCGAGGCACCAGGCGCCGGCGAGGCCGATCAGCAGACGAACGGTGGTGAGGTGATTCGGGGTGACAGGCGTGTCGACGAGCGGTCGGACAAGCGAGCGCGCCAGCCGCGCATCCCAGGTGCGTGGCAGGGGCGGTTCGGAACGTGTGGCGGTTTTTCTTTGGTCCATCGGCGAAATATATACGGAATTGTAATTTGGTGCTTTTTATTCGATCAATGTCCTGACATGAGGGAGTGTTACCGCGTCTTGCGGCGATTGGGCGGCCGAAAAGCGCGTGCCCGAAAGGGCGGCCAAACGGGGCGGCGCGATCCAGATTCCAGTGTGGTTCGCATCGGGCGGCTGTCAAGGACGGACGGGCCTCTCAGGCCGATGCGGCGGTACTTTTCGCGCTTCGCCGCGCGCGTCGCGCGGCGCGTGCGAGCTTGATATGCGTCAGGTCGGAATGAGCCGCATCGGGTGACAATTGGCCGCGCCGGACGGGTGTCGTTCATTGTCGATGGAAAGGCGGTAAATGGCCGTCAAAATCCGCCGATTGACGCGCGAGAGTTGGCGATCGGCGACGGTTTTTCCTGCCCGATACTTTCGCGCACCTTTCGCGCGCATCCGCTTCAAACGGAGCGCCTGTCACAGAACGGTCGTTCGATACCCGGCAAATTCGACAAGGATCTTTTTCATACAGCGGACATTTCGCGGCGATCGCCTCTGCGATACTCCGACCGTGCCTGTGGTGCCGGCCGCCCCTCGCGGCCCCAAGGGCTTCATGTCGCTCAGGAGACACCCCCCGCGACGTCAACGACAGACCAAAGCGTCAGAAACCAGCCATGTCATCTTCACGCATCCTCGCTCCCGCCCTGCGTTCGCTCGTCCGCACCGCCGACGAAGCCGCCGCGCTGATCCGTCCCGGCATGACCGTCGCCATGAGCGGCTTCACGGGCTCGGGCTATCCGAAGGCCGTGCCGGCCGCGCTTGCCGCCCATATCGACGCGGCGCACTCGCGCGGCGAGGACTTCCGGATCAACGTGCTGACGGGCGCATCGACCGCGCCGGAACTCGACGGCGCGCTCGCCCGCACCAACGGCATCTCGATGCGCTTGCCGTACCAGTCCGACCCGACGCTGCGCGACAAGATCAACGGCGGTGAAGTCGATTACCAGGACGTCCACCTGAGCCACGTCGCGCAGTACGCATGGTTCGGCCTGTACGGCGATCTCGATGTCGCGATCGTCGAAGTCGCGGGCATCCGCGAGGACGGGCTGCTGATTCCGTCCGCGTCGATCGGCAACAACAAGACCTGGCTCGAACGCGCGAAGCACGTGATCCTCGAGGTCAACTCGCGCCAGCCGCTCGGCCTCGACGGGATGCACGACGTCTATTACGGCACCGCGCTGCCGCCGCACCGCAAGCCGATTCCGCTGACGAAGAGCGACGACCGGATCGGCGAGCCGTACCTGCGTTGCCCGGCCGAGAAGATCGTCGCGATCGTCGAGACCGATGCGCCGGACCGCAGCAATGCGTTCTCCGCACCGGACGCGACGTCGAAGCAGATCGCGCTGCAACTGATCGACTTCCTGCGCCATGAAGTGAAGCGCGGCCGCCTGCCGGAAAACCTGCTGCCGCTGCAGTCGGGCGTCGGCAACATCACGAACGCGGTGCTCGCGGAGCTCAGCTCGGCCGGCTTCTCGAACCTGACCGCGTACACCGAAGTGATCCAGGACGGCATGCTCGACCTGCTCCAGGACGGCACGCTGGGCTTCGCGTCGGCCACCGCGCTGTCGCTGAGCCCGGCCGCCGTGCAGCGCTTCGCCGATGAAATCGCGACGTTCCGCGAGAAGATCGTGCTGCGCCCGCAGGAGATCAGCAACCATCCGGAGCTCGTGCGCCGTCTCGGCTGCATCGCGATGAACGGGATGATCGAGGCCGACATCTACGGCAACGTGAACTCGACCCACGTGATGGGCACCAAGATCCAGAACGGCATCGGCGGCTCGGGCGACTTCGCGCGCAACGGCTACCTGTCGTGCTTCATGTCGGCGAGTACCGCGAAGGGCGGCGCGATCTCGCGGATCGTGCCGATGGCGAGCCATGTCGACCATACCGAGCACGACGTCGCGGTGGTCGTCACCGAGCAGGGCCTCGCGGACCTGCGCGGCCTGTCGCCGAAGCAGCGTGCCCGCAAGGTCATCGCGACCTGCGCGCATCCCGACTATCGGCCGATGCTCGAGGATTACTTCGAGCGCGCGTCGCGCGAAAGCTTCGGCAAGCACACGCCGCACCTGCTCGCCGAGGCGCTGTCGTGGCACGAGCGCTACGTCCGCACGGGCACGATGAAGGCTTGACGCGGCACGCCTGCCGCGCGTGAGAATCGCGGGGCAGGCGGCGCGCGATGCGATGCGCGTATCCGTCCGTCGATCGGCCGGATCGTCAGTCCATCGCCGCATGCGCGACGTCGACGCTCGCCGCCTTCTGCGGCGGGCGGATCAGCAGCAACAGCGGGATCATCAGCAGCGTCGCGACGAACATCAGCTTGAAGTCGTTCAGGTACGCGATCATCGACGCCTGCTGGTTGATCGTGCGGTCGAGCAGCGCAATGTCGAGGCGGCTGCCGGCCATCGCCTGCACGGCCGGGTTGAACGGCGTGATGTGGGTCGCGAGGTCGGCATGCGCGACTTGCGTGTTGCGCGTCATCAGCGTCTGGACGATCGAGATGCCGATACTGCTGCCGATGTTGCGCATCAGGCTGTAGGTGGCCGTGCCGTCCGCGCGCAGGTCGGGCGGCAGCGTCGAGAACGACAGCGCGCTCAGCGGCACGAACACGAGCCCCAGCCCGAAGCCCTGCACCACGCCGGGCCACACGATGTCCGCTTCGGACAGCACGATCGTGTACTGCATCATCTGCCATAGCGCGAGCGCGGAAATCGACAGCCCCGCGAGCAGCAGCATCCGCGCATCCACGTATTTCAGCAGTCTTCCGACGAACAGCATCGCGATCATCGTGCCGGCGCCGCTTGGCGCGGTGACGAGGCCCGTCGTCGCGACCGGGTAGCCCATCAGGTTCTGCAGCATCGGCGGCAGCAGCGCGCGTGTCGCGTACAGCACCGCGCCGACCACGAAGATGAACAGCGTGCCCGTCGCGAAGTTGGGGTCGCGCAGCAGTTCCGACTTGAAGAACGACGCCTTGCCGACGGTCGCGGTATGCGTGAGGAAGAACGCGAAGCTGAGCGCCGCGACGAGCGCCTCGATGCGGATCTCGTACGAGCCGAACCAGTCGAGCTGTTCGCCGCGGTCGAGCATCGCCTGGAATGCGCCGATCGCGAGCGCCAGCGTCGCGAAGCCGAATGCGTCGAACTTCACGTGCGGGCGCGGCGCGCGCGCGGGCAGGAAGGTCATCACGCCGGCGAGCGCGAACGCGCCGATCGGCACGTTGATGAAGAACACCCAGCGCCAGTTGTAGCTGTCGGTGAGCCAGCCGCCGAGCGTCGGGCCGAGGATCGGGCCGACCATCACGCCCATCCCCCAGATCGCCATCGCCTGGCCTTGTTTCTCGCGCGGGTTGATGTCGAGCAGGATCGACTGCGACAGCGGCACCAGCGCGGCGCCGAACACGCCCTGCAGCAGACGCGCGCCGACGATCTGCACGAGCGTCTCGGCCAGCCCGCACAGTGCCGACGCGACGGTGAACCCGGCGATCGACACGATCAGCAGCCGCTTCACGCTGAGCCGGTCGGACAGCCAGCCGGTGAGCGGCGTCGCGATCGCCGCGGCGACGATATAGGAGGTCAGCACCCACGTGATCTCGTCCTGCGACGCGGACAGCGTGCCCTGCATGTGCGGCAGCGCGACGTTCGCGATGGTGCTGTCGAGGGTCTGGATCAGCGTGGCGAGCATGATCGACAGGGTCAGCATCGGCCGGTTCAGGGCGGGCGAGGCGGGGGCGTCGGCGGCGGGGTTCAAGCGGGTGTCTCCGTGGGGCGGTCGCCGTGGGCGGCGATCCGGTATGACGCAAATTATAAGCATGCGTATTATATCTCCGCTTATGGCTGCGTCTCGAGCGGGAGGCAGTTGCCGGCTCGACCCTATAATCGCCGCATGGACAAGACTTACGAGAACCGGATCGGTTACCTGATCGCCGATGTGGCGCGCCTGAACGGGCGTCTCTTCGACCGGCGCGCGAAGCGCATCGGGCTGACGCGCGCGCAGAGCCGCGTGCTCGCGTACCTGACGTGGAAGGGCGAGATGAATCAGGCGCGGCTGGCCGAATGGCTCGAGATCGCGCCGATCACGCTGACGCGGCTGCTCGACCGGATGGAAAGCTATGGCTGGATCGAGCGCGTCGCGAACGACGACGATCGCCGCGCATTCGTGATCCGGCTGACCGACAAGTCGCGCGAGATCTTTCCGCAGATGCTCGAAGTGGGGGACACCGTCGCCGACGACGGGCTGCGCGGCTTCACGCCCGACGAGCGCGATACGCTGGTGCGGTTGCTCGGGCGCATGCGCCACAACCTGATCGACTGCGGCGGGGAGTGATGGGGGCCGCCATCCGGGCAGGCCGGATGAACGGCTTGAAAACAGCAGGAACACCGGAAGGCGACGCGCGAGCACGCCGGGTCGGCCCGTATTCCGGCGTGGGCATCTTCATCGCCATGGCGCCGGTGCCGATACGCGGCGCGGCCTTCGTCCGGCGCGCGCAGGGCGATGCGCCGGTCACGCTCGACGGAGGGCTCGCGTGGGCGTCGCTGACGCTACCCGTTATCGCTTTGGCGAGGCCGTGTGCTCAACGGGCCAGCGCCGCAAGCGTAACCGCCGCCAGATAAAGCCCCACACCGTACGACAGATGCGTGATGAGACTACGCCGGCGCGCGACGCCCGGGTTCGGCGTGCGCGACGCCGCGATGCCGAAGCCGAACGCGGGCTGCATCACGACGAACGGCGCGACCACGCTGGCGAGGCCGGCGACGAGCGCGGGGAGCGGGGTCGGCGTGCCGATCCATTCGGTGCCCGCGATCGCGACGGGCAGCGCCGCGAACGCGATGCCGATCGCGTAATGCGCGATCCAGCCGAGCGCGCGTTCGCCCGGCACGGGCGCCGCGGCGCCGATCGACACGTGCCGGAACCGGCCTTGCATCATGTGACCGATCCAGCGGCCGACCAGCGCATAGTCGAGCGACGGAATGCCGAAGGCACGCCGCCGGAACAGCGTCCACAGATCCATCACGAGCGTCGCGCCCGCGCCGATCAGCAACAGGTTGAGCAGGACGTCGGGCGCGCTCATCGCGACCCTCCGCGGAGAACGGAAAAGGCTGCGCGGTGCAGCGGAATACAGCGTGGTTTCAGCGGTTTCATGGCAGTCCGGGCTTGTCTTTATGGAGTCGAGCGACTATCTTGCAACTTCAAGTTCACTTGAGGTCAAGCATGAGCCGGCTGGACATTGCAGATGTGGCGCGACGCTCGGGATTGCCCGCGTCGACGCTGCGTTACTACGAGGAAAAGGGGCTGATCGTCCCGACCGGCCGCCACGGGCTGCGGCGGCAATACGACGAGTCGGTGCTGGAGCGCCTGGCGCTGATCGCACTGGGCCGCGAGGCCGGGTTTTCGCTCGACGACATCCTCGCGATGGTCGGCACGGACGGCCTGCCTGCGATCGATCGCGCGAAGCTCGACGGCAAGGCCGACGAACTCGACCGCACGATCCGCCGTCTCGGCGCCGTGCGCGACGCGTTGCGGCATGCGGCCGTGTGCCCGGCATCGAACCATCTCGAATGTCCGTCGTTCCAGAAGCTGCTGCGGATCGCCGCGCATCGCCATCCGGCGCGCCGCACGAAGACGGAAGGCGCGTAGGCGCCCGGCCCGCGCGATGCGCATGCATTGGCGGGGGCAGCGGCGAATCGGCGGCACGTCGCCATTCATGGCCGACGGACATTGCAAACAGGAACAACGGGGTTGCCGCGTGTGGTTTTTACTTGTGCTTTACGTGCTTCCGGCCGCGTATGCGGCATCGAAGGTCGGGCCGCATTACGGGTTTCTCGCCGGGTGCGCGACACTGGCCGCCGTGCTGGCGATGCAGACCGCGCTGCTGACGTGGGGGACTGCCCTGTTGAACCGGCGGCGTGGGTCCGTTGGGCAGCCTGAGACGAGCGCGACGCCCGTACCGGCCGATAGTCTGGATGACGAACCGGCCGATGAGCCCGACGACACGCCCGATGTGCCGCTTCGATATGGCGAGCATGCCCGATTCAAGCAACTGGTCCTGATTGCCGACGCCGCACGGCCCGAGGTTACGCGCCGTTTCTACGACAAGGCGAAGCGGGCGATCGAAGCGTACGTGGATGTCGAGACGGGGCGCGACGGTTCGGGCGCGGCGATGGTGTCGACGGCCGACCTCGCCCCGGCAGACGGCCTGCCCGCCGCGCCGCCGGACGAAACGCTGATCGTGTTCGTGTCGAACGACGGCGCGTGGTCGGGGTTCCGCGTCGGCGACGACAGCTTCCGGTTCCGCCACGGCGCAATCACGAGATTGCGGTTCACGCATGTGATGCCGGTTCGCTGGAACGGCGACTACATGGTGACGTTCTGGTTCGACGTGCCGAAGCGGGAGCGCACTACCGATTACAACGCGTATCGGACCGGGTTCGATATCGGGGTGGACCGTGCCGGCCACCGTTCACGCACGCTCACCCATGCATGTCGTGAAATCGCGTCGGTGCTCGACGTCGCGTTCGACGTCGACGAGGTTGGCGACGACTGAGTCATCCCGCGTAATACACGCGGCACTCCTGCTCGCGCCCGCGCACGATGCGCTTGCCGACGAGCGAGCCGTACGTTTCGGTGAAGACGGTGCGCTGGTGCTCGCATTGCAGGGCGTCGTAGAAATAGAGCGAGACCCAGTCGGTCGGGCGGGAGGCCTCCGGCGTGCGCATCGCGGCATGGAGGCACAGCGCGGTGAAATGCCAGCCGCCCTTGGTCATGTGCATCACGGGCAACGGCACGTAGCCGTCCGCGTTCAGGCGCCGATGCACGGTTGCGCGTTGCACAACGCCAGGCGTCGGCAACGCGCCGGCGGCGGCCTTGTTGCGATACAGACGGTCGATGTAGAGCAGCAGTTCGACAGGCGGCTCCGTGCCGGGCCCGGCGTCCTGCACGCGGCCCTGCCAGCGCCGACGGCGGCTCAGCACGTCGTCGAGCGCGGTGCGGATGCCGGCCGCGCGTCGCGGGCCGACGCCCGTGATCGTTTCGAGCTGGCCGTTGCGGGCCGCGCGTTCGAGCTCCTCGAGCGTATCGATATGCAGCAGGTCGTGAATGCGCAGCGCGAGCGCGTGGCCGATGCCTGGCACCGCCTCGAATGCGGACGTGCGTTCGGCGTCGCCGCACAGCCGGTCGAGCTGGCGCCAGCGCCCCGTCACCAGCAGCTCGGCAATCGCCTGCGCGACGCCCGTGCCGATCTCGGGCAGCGTGCCGAGCGCATCGACGCCGCCGGACTCGAACACTGCGCGGATATCGAGGTCGAGCGCATCGACCGTCTCGGCCGACGCGCGGTACGCTGCGACCCGATACGGATTCGCGCCCTGGTCAGCCAGCCGCTGCGCCGCCTCGCGCAGGCAGGTCGCGATATGGCGGTTTTCCTCGTACGTTTGGCTGGCGGTCGTCTGCATGGCGAGGGACCCGGGGAAGCACAAACGGAATGGACACGGCTAGCGATGCGCCGGTCGGCTTTTTACCATTGTCGCGATACGCGATGAAGAAAACTTGACGCACGTCAATGGCAAACGTAGCACAGGTGCGAAGCGCACGGTCGTGCCGGATCGTGGCACGACCGTGCGTCGCGTGACGCGGTCACGCGTCGAGGAACGACTGCGCGTTCTCGGCCTCGGCGGCCGTGCGCAACGCGGCGAGCGCCCGTTTCTCGATCTGCCGCACGCGTTCGCGCGACATGCCCGCGTCCTGCGCGATCGCGTCGTAGGTATCGGGCTCGGCGCCGCCGAGGCCGAACCGCCGGCGCAGCACGTCGGCCTCGGCCGGCGTGACCGACCGGAGCAGCGACCTCACGCACTCGCGCATGCGCGTGTCGGCCAGTTGCTCGAACGGGCTGGCCGACGCCTGGTCCTCGATCAGCTCCACCAGGCCGGTGTCCGCGTCGGGCAGCGGCGCGTCGAGCGATACGGGCTCGGCTGGCAGCGCGAGCACCGCGCGCAGCTTGTCCTCGTCGAGGCCGGTTTCGGCCGCGAGTTCGGCCGGCGTCGCGCGACGGCCCGTGCGCTGTCGAAACCGCAGCGCATGCCGCTGCACACGCTGGTACTGGTCGCCGACATGCACGGGCTCCGGAATTCTTTCCATTCGGTCACGATCACGAGCGCATCCGCGCCCTTCACGGCGACGTCCTGCGTGTCGACGAGATGCAGCCGCGCCAGCGCGCTCGCGTCATGGCCGAAATCCAGCGCGA
>NZ_JAAGPM010000048.1:0-54650 GCF_017104865.1 Burkholderia sp. Ac-20349 | reverse complement strand
ATGTTCGGCTGATCGTCGCGATCGTCGGACAGGCGGTCGCGCGGATACTTCGGCATCCCCTCCTCGAGCTGCGCGTCGAACAGGTAGAACTCGAGCTCGAACGCGACGACCGGCCGGATGCCGCGCCCGCGCTCGCTGTTCGGCGAGATCCTCGACTGGATGCTCGCGCCGCTGCTGCTGCTGTGGCCGATGAGCATCGCCGTCACCTATCTGGTCGCGAAGACGATCGCGAACGGCCCGTTCGACCGCGCGCTCGAGACCAACGCGTACGTGCTCGCGCGGCAGATCCATCCGGTAAACGGCGTCGCCGAGCTGACGCTGCCGGAGCAGACACGCGACTTCCTGCGCGCGGACAACGTCGACAGCGTTTACTTCCAGGTGCTCGGCACGCGCGGCGAGCTGGTCGCGGGCGAAGCCGACATGCCGCTGCCGCGCGACGAGGATCGCCCGCCGCCAGGCGTCGTCATGTTCCGCGACGACCTGCTGCGCGGCAACGACGTGCGCGTCGCCTATACGACGGTCGCACTGCCGCAACCGGGCAACACGCAGCCCGTGCTCGTGCAGGTCGGCGAAACGCTGGACAAGCGCAACGCACTCGCGAACGACATCATCAAGGGCGTGATCCTGCCGCAATTCGTGATCCTGCCGCTCGCGATCCTGCTGGTCTGGTTCGGGCTGTCGCGCGGCCTCGCGCCGCTCAACGCGCTGCAGGCGCACATCCGCGCGCGGCGGCCCGACGACCTGTCGCCCGTCGAGGCGCAGCGCGCGCCGCCCGAGATCGAGCCGCTCGTCACGTCGTTCAACGACCTGCTCGCGCGTCTCGAACAGAACATGGCGCTGCAAAAGCGCTTCATCGCCGACGCCGCGCACCAGATGAAGACCCCGCTCGCGGGCCTGCGCACGCAGGCCGAGTTCGCGCTGCGCCACCCCGTCCCGCCCGACGTGCAGCGCTCGCTCGAGCAGATCGCGACGAGCTCCGAGCAGGCCGCGCGGCTCGTCACGCAGTTGCTCGCGCTTGCGCGCGCCGAGAACCGCGCGAGCGGGCTGACGTTCGAGCCGGTCGAGATCGCCACGCTCGCGCGGCGCGCGGTGCGCGACTGGGTGCAGGCCGCGCTCGCGAAACGGATGGATCTCGGCTACGAAGGCCCGCCGGACGACACGCCGCTCGACGTCGACGGCAATCCGGTGATGCTGCGCGAGATGCTCGGCAACCTGATCGACAACGCGATCCGCTACACGCCGGACGGCGGCCGCATCACGGTGCGCGTGTGCGCCGAGCCCGCGGCGCGGGTCGTGCATCTCGAAGTCGAGGACACCGGGCCGGGCATCCCGGCCGCCGAACGCGAGCGCGTCGTCGAGCGCTTCTACCGGATCCTCGGCCGCGAAGGCGACGGCAGCGGTCTCGGGCTCGCGATCGTGCGCGAGATCGCCACGCAGCACGGCGGCACGCTGACGCTCGACGATCACGTGTACCAGCACGCACCGCGCCTCGCCGGCACGCTCGTGCGCATCAGCCTGCCGCTGACCGACACCGCCCCGGATTAACCCTGACGCGCGCCGCCGCAGCACGCCGCAACCGCACCAAAACCGGCAATTTGACGGACGTTCGAAGCACGATGGGCACACAAAGCAACCGATTCGACGCGGGTTAACGCGCAGTCGTTTTGCACGCACGAGTCAGTCCGCCGTAAGTTTCCGTACCAATAATCGTCCACAGGCCCGCTCACCCAAGGCGGCCGCATATCTATATCAAGGGACTTGGAGACGACTCATGGCAACGTTAGGCGGGCAAATTTCGCACGCGCCGATGACGGGCGAAGAGAAGAAGGTGATCTTCGCGTCGTCGCTCGGCACCGTGTTCGAGTGGTACGACTTTTACCTGGCCGGCTCGCTCGCGGCCTACATCAGCAAGAGTTTCTTCTCCGGCGTCAATCCGACCGCCGCGTTTATCTTCACACTGCTCGGCTTCGCGGCCGGCTTCGCGGTGCGACCGTTCGGCGCGATCGTGTTCGGCCGGCTCGGCGACATGGTCGGACGCAAGCACACGTTCCTCGTGACGATCGTGATCATGGGTATCTCGACGTTCGTGGTCGGCTTCCTGCCCGGCTACACGTCGATCGGCATTGCCGCGCCCGTGATCTTCATCGCGATGCGGCTGCTGCAGGGTCTCGCGCTCGGCGGCGAATACGGCGGCGCAGCGACCTACGTCGCCGAGCATGCGCCGGCCAACCGTCGCGGCTTCTACACCGCATGGATCCAGACGACCGCCACGCTCGGCCTGTTCCTGTCGCTGCTCGTGATCCTCGGCGTGCGCACGTTCATCGGCGAGGAAGCGTTCGGCAGCTGGGGCTGGCGCGTGCCGTTCGTCGCGTCGATCCTGCTGCTCGCGGTGTCGGTGTGGATCCGGATGCAGCTGAACGAATCGCCGGTGTTCATGCGCATCAAGGCGGAAGGCAAGACGTCGAAAGCGCCGCTGACCGAGGCGTTCGGCCAGTGGAAGAACCTGAAGATCGTGATCCTCGCGCTCGTCGGCCTGACCGCCGGCCAGGCCGTCGTGTGGTACACGGGCCAGTTCTACGCGCTGTTCTTCCTCACCCAGACGCTGAAGGTGGACGGTGCGAGCGCGAACATCCTGATCGCGATCGCGCTCCTGATCGGCACGCCGTTCTTCCTGTTCTTCGGTTCGCTGTCGGACAAGATCGGCCGCAAGCCGATCATCCTCGCGGGCTGCCTGATCGCCGCGCTGACCTACTTCCCGCTGTTCAAGGCGCTCACGCACTACGCGAATCCGCAGCTCGAGATCGCGACGCAGAAGGCGCCGATTTCGGTGATCGCCGATCCGGCCACCTGCTCGTTCCAGTTCAACCCGGTGGGCACGTCGAAGTTCACGAACTCGTGCGACGTCGCAAAGAGTGCGCTCGCGAAGGCCGGCCTGAACTACGAGAACGTCGCGGCACCGGCTGGCACGACGGCCCAGATCAAGGTCGGCGACACGGTGATCCCCGCCTATGAAGGCAAGGCGGCCGACGCGAAGGCGCAGGGTGCAGCGTTCGACAAGACGCTCGCGTCGACGCTGAAGTCGGCCGGCTACCCGGCGAAGGCCGACCCGGCGCAGCTCAACTGGCCGATGACGATCGTGATCCTGACGATCCTCGTGATCTACGTGACGATGGTCTACGGCCCGATCGCCGCGATGCTGGTCGAGATGTTCCCGACGCGGATCCGCTACACGTCGATGTCGCTGCCCTATCACATCGGCAACGGCTGGTTCGGCGGCTTCCTGCCGGCGACCGCGTTCGCGATCGTCGCGGCGAAGGGCAACATCTACTCGGGCCTCTGGTATCCGATCGTGATCGCGCTGGGCACGTTCGTGATCGGCCTGCTGTTCGTCAAGGAGACGAAGGACTCGAATATCTACGCGCAGGATTGAGGTCGGGTGGCGGGCGGGTTCCGGTGAGCGGCAACCCGCCCCGCGACGAGGCCGGCGCGGGCCGACGGCAACCTTTTTCACGGAAGATGAAAAAAGGTGTTGACAGCCAGACCGGCATTCTCCATAATTCATTTCTTCGGCGAATTAGCTCAGTCGGTTAGAGCGACGGAATCATAATCCGCAGGTCCGGGGTTCGAATCCCTGATTCGCCACCAAATGCGAGAGCCGCTGTTTCGAAAGAAACAGCGGCTTTTTCATTTGTTCCGCCAAAAACACACGCCGTCACATCACGTTGACCGTGTGAGCCTCCGCCAGTCGAACGCGACGATCATTCGGCCATCGTCAATCGCACACTTCCGGTCGAAATCGCGATGCGTGACTTGAATGCGCCGACGCGAGCCGTCGCGCTGAATGGCCGCGATTTTTCATCCGAGCGCGTCACGCGCCCCGACACCCTTGCCTGCGCAAGACCGACGCCAACAAGAACGATTGAACACGATCGCAATCGGAGACCCGCGCTTTCAGTTCAACACTCCAGTACCGGCTCATGCTTTCGTGGCCACGATGATCGCGCCATTGCGCTCGAGACCGGAGCGGATACGCAACCGATGCCGGCACCGCTCTCCATAAAAAGACGATCTGCGCGCCGATGCCGGTATGCGGCGATACCGAACGGTGCAAAAGTCGATACCCCGCGCAATCGCACCCAGACCACCGCGGCACGGACACTACACCGCACTTAGAATCGGCATGTCCAAATTTCTGCTGCATCCGGGCATAACGTCAATGAAAAAGCGCCTCGCATGCTTCCTGTCGGTTCTGATCGGCATCGCCATCCCGCTTGCCTGCCACGCCGACCCTCTGCCAGACACCACCGTCGACGGCTTGCACTGGAGATTCGAGCAGCTACACGACACCGGGCACGACGACGATTACGAAGTAGCCGCCCGTCGAAGCGAGCAGGTCCTGATCTGGGACAACGGCAAGAACCGGCAAGCTTATGCGGAAGCCGTGTTCCTGCTGGTCTCCGCCCCCTACGATCAGGTACAGCCGCTGGTGCAACGCGTACTGCAACGGACGAGCCCGGTAACAGCCAGCGCCAATAGCTGGCAGCTGCGGAATTTGCCGGACCCCTGGAGCCGTGTGCTGTTGTCGCGCCGGCCGGACCTGCGCGCAGCCATCGCCGACCACGCGACCCTGCCGAAACTGCAGCTGGCGCTGCAACAAGGCGCGATCACCCGGCAGGAACTGGACTGGCGCATGGATCAGGCTCGGACACGCGTCGACCGGCTGTTCCAGGGCTCGGGCGTGCCTGCGCTGCAGTCCACCTACGCATTCTGGGAAGCCCGCCAGGACCACAGCGATGGCATCACCGGTCAGTACCGGAGCGCGCTGTTCGTCAGGGTGCAGGACGTCAGCGCGATATTCGGGCACCCGGCGACGGTCGTTCAGTTCGGTCGCATCGACTCCCGGCCCAACCCCGACTACAGCCTGTGGAAAGCACTGACACTGCAGGACCTGGACATATTCAGCGGCAACCGGACCCAATCCAGCAGGACTGGCATATCCGTCGTACCGGGCGACGTGTTCACGGCATTGTCCGGCGCGCTGTCCGCACTGCCAGCCAGGCTGGAAATCGCCACGTCGCCCGTTGCATGGCAGTTACCCACGACACCGTCGATGCCGCCCCCCGCAATCAAGCTGGTCGTGCCGGACCCGAGCGCCCCGGTCATCAAGCCTTCGATCATCCGCTGGGACAAGTTCGTGACCGACCCGTCGCAACGCACGTTGCTGTACCCGCACGACATCCTCGGCCTGCCGGATGGCAGCCTGCTGTTCAGTGCCCAGGTGGCCGACAACCGCGGCTGGAACGAGTATGTGTGGCGACTGCACGCGGGCAACGGTGGGTTGCAGGCGGACGAAGTCTGGCACGGCAAGGACGGCCCGCGACGGATGATGATGAACGGCGACGGCAGCGCCGTCTGGTTCGACGGCCAGCCGGATGCCAAGAGCAACCCATGCCTGTACCGATATGACCTCGCGAGCCGCAAGGTCGATCGTCATGAAGTCGTCTGGCCGAGCGAGACCGATTGGCGAGACCATCAGATGAGCGATATGCACTGGATTCTCGACGACGATCTGCCGGTCAATTTCTGGCATGACATCCGGCGTGACGAGAAGAACGAGAACCCGGTCGGTTCCGAATTCCTGACCGTGCAGCGCCCGGCGTCACCGCCGTCGGCCACCGACGATCCATGGCCGTTCGTCACCACGCTGTCGTCGGTACGCCAGTCGCTGATGAACGAGATCAGCAACGGCAGCAATGCCCTGATCTGGCCAGTCCGCTGGCAGCCTTCCGGGAGCTACTGGACGGAGGATTCGCAAGGGCTCGC
The DNA here is from genome assembly GCF_017104865.1 of Burkholderia sp. Ac-20349. Lineage (NCBI taxonomy): Bacteria > Pseudomonadati > Pseudomonadota > Betaproteobacteria > Burkholderiales > Burkholderiaceae > Burkholderia > Burkholderia sp. Ac-20349. The sequence continues at coordinate 48,827 of NZ_JAAGPM010000048.1, read as the reverse complement.
CGAGCTGGACGCCCGCACCGGCCGCGCGCTGCGTACGATCGCCTTACCCCAGCGCTTCGGCATGCCGAATTCCGTCAGCGCTGCCGGTATCGCGCAATGGGTGCCCAAGCCGCTCGGTTCGCCGCAAGGTCAATGGATCGCGACAGGTTTCGTGCTCCTGCTCGACGACGACGGCAGCATGCCGCCTCCCGTGAAGTATCCCGGCCCGAAACGGGAGCGCTTTGTCGGCATGCACGTGGTGGATCTCAAGAGCGGGCACGTGCTGTCGGCACTGCTGGGCAGTGCCGACAACTTCAAGGCCGCCGCCCGTTCGGCGAACGGACGCTTCCTGGCAATGGGCACGACCTACACCACTGGCGGCTGGAAGCATCGCGTGGCACTCTGGGACGTCGCACAGGGCCGCACCCCCGTGCAGCTCGACACATCGTCGATCCCCAAAGACAGCGAGATCCAGGCGCTGGCGTTTTCATGGAGCGGTTCGGCGCTGTGGGGACTCGGCACGCGCGAACTGATGCTGTGGCAATTGCCCGCCGCGCTGCGCGATCGCGCGACGCGTGGCGCTGCTCCGGATCAGTCCCACAATTGAAGCCGTGCATCGACTGGCTGCCGACTTCCACGATCGGCGAAAATCGGACACGCGTTCGACCGGTCGGGCCGCTGCCCGCTTCTCCATGACCGGATTCAGCAGTGACCCGATCGCCAACGAAAATACCGAGGATCAGATGACGGAACGTAACGAATCGAACCGCGACAAGCCGCGCGGACGCACGAGTCGACGCCGGCTGGTGGCCGGTGTCGCGGTCGCCGCAGTCGCCGCTGCCGCGGTGGCAGGCGTGCGATACCTGTCACCGCCGGGCGGCCTGGGCAAAAGCGAGATCGACGAGATTCTGAAAGCCGCGCTCGCGGACAAGAACACGGCGCCGACTGACGCCTGCGTCAGCCTGAGCGGCGCCGAGCTGCCCGCCGACGTCACTGCGGCGAGCTTGCTGAGAGTGGACGGGACGGTCCGGAAAGACGTGCAGGCGCTCATCGACCGCGGCCTGATCACCGTCAAATTCGACGCGGGCAAAGGCAAGCCAACCATCAGGAATCCGGATTACGAGCTGAGTGACAAGCCTGTGCGCTTGAGCCACATCGAGCTCACCGCGTTCGGGAAGCCATACTACCGATATCAAGAAATCGAGTCGACCGATCCTTCGTCACCCGGCGGGCGCGTCCTGTACATGATCAACCTGTTCTGCGCGCACGTTTCATATGGCGGCGTCGAAAAATTCATGACGCCCTCCAAGAATCCGTTCGACGACAATCCGCATCTGGTGACGTGGGTCAATTTCCTGTGGAAACCGGACAAGCAAGCGACGCCGTGGCTGGCAGACCCGGACCTGCTGGGCGCGCTGTCGTTCTATCCCGAAGACGATGGCTGGGCCCACAAGGGGATTCTCCTCGAGCGGGACGACAACGCGCACTGGGCGCTGGGCAACAATCCGTACACCATCCGCTGGTAGCGGCGGCGTCCCCACGCGTGCCGGCGGCGCGCACCGGAATCCGCGGTGGCCGGCAACACGGCCACCCCGGCAGCACGCCGACGCCTTACGCCGCCACCGCGCCTCTCTGCACCTTCGCCGCCTGCGCCCCCACCCGCCCGCGCCAGTTCTCCCCGCCCTCCAGCGACGGCGTCGACTCGAACACCTCAGCGATCCAGTCGGCGAACACGCGCACCTTCTGCGACAGATGCCGGTTGTGCGGATAGACGATCGAGATCGGCTTCGGCTTCGGATTGCAGTCCGGCAGTACCTCGACCAGCGAGCCGTCGAGCAGGTTCGGCAGCACCATGAACAGCGTCGGCTGGATCATCCCGAACCCTTCGAGCCCGCACGTCACATAGGCATCCGAATCGTTGACCGTGACGCTCCCGTTCATCCGCACCTCGAACGGCTTGCCGTCGATCATGAACACCCACGGAATCGCACGCGCGCCGTGGCTCGAACGAAAATTCACCGCATGATGCTCGGCGAGATCGGCAATCTCGTGCGGCTCGCCGTGACGCGCGAGGTAGTCGGGCGACGCGCAGGTCACGCGCTTCAGCATCCCGATCCGCCGCGCGACCATCGACGAATCCTCGAGCGGCCCGACCCGGATCATGCAGTCGATGCCCTCCTCGACCGGATCCACGTAGCGGTCGGAGAGCCCCAGTTCGAGCGTGATGTCCGGGTAGCGCTGGCGGAAAATCGACAGCGACGGCAACACGACGCGCCGCCCGAGCGAACTCGGCATGTGGACGCGCAGCACGCCGCTCGGCTTGCGGTTGCCGGTCTGGAAACTCGCGTCGGCCTCCGCGATCTCCGAGATGATCTTCATGCAATGCTCGTAGTACGCCGCCCCTTCCGGCGTCAGCGACAGCCGGCGCGTCGTCCGGTGCATCAGGCGCACGCCGAGCAGCGCCTCGAGGTTCTGGATGATGGTCGTCACCGACGCACGCGGCATCGCGAGCGTGTCGGCCGCGCGCGTGAAGCTGTTCGCGTCGACCACGCGGGTAAAAACTTCCATTGCCTGGATTCGGTCCATGCTGCTCCCCCTTCGAATCGCCAACGAAACAGAATAGAGCGCGCGACGGGCGCGGCACAAGCCCCCACCTATTGTTCTACGATCCTGAATAATTTCCGAATTTCGGACTGGAAAGCGATCGATTTCCGTTCAGTCTCTCGCGGCAATCGTTCCGGCCCCGACCCCGGCCGCACGGCGTGCGTTACCGCACGAACCGCTCGCGATACCCCTGCGGCGACACGCCCAGCATGCGCACGAAACAGCGTCGCAGCGTTTCCTCCGAGCCGAAGCCGCAACGCGCGGCGATCCGCTTGACGGGCCAGGCCGTTTCGCCGAGCAGACGCTGTGCGGCCTCGACGCGGATCTGCTCGACCGCGCGCGCGGGTGTGCGGCCGGTTCCCGCGCGGTAGTGGCGCACGAAGCTGCGTTCGCTCATGCGCACGCGCTCGGCCAGCGCGGGCACCGACAGGTCGGCCGTCAGGTGCTCGGCCATCCACGCGTGCAGTTCGCCGAATCGGTCGTCGGTGCGCTGCATCGACAGCATCGTGCTGAACTGCGCCTGTCCGCCCGGACGCTTCAGGAACACGACGAGTTCGCGCGCGACGTCGAGCGCGGTCGCCCGCCCGAGATCCTCCTCGACCAGCGCGAGCGCGAGATCGATGCCGGCCGTCACGCCGGCCGAGGTCCACAGCGCGCCTTCGCGGATGAAGATCGGATCGGACTCGACGCGCACGTTCGGATAGCGCGCCGCGAATTCGTCGCAGCGCGCCCAGTGCGTGACCGCACGCCGCCCGTCGAGCAGGCCAGCCTCGGCGAGCAGGAACGCGCCGGTGCAGACCGATGCCACGCGCCGTGTGCGCGCCGCCTGCTGCCGTACCCAGCGCACCAGCCGCGCATCCTTCGATGCCGCATGCACGCCCTTGCCGCCGGAGACGATCAGCGTATCGGGATGGCGCGCCGCCGAACGCAACGATTCCGCCATCACGACCAGGCCCGACGACGTCTCGACGGGCCCCGCATCGGCCGCGATGACGCGCGGCGCATACGGCGCCGGCTGGCCGCGCTCCAGCGCAAGCTCGTTGACGGACGCAAACACCTGCAGCGGCCCCGACACGTCGAGCAGCTGCGCGCGAGGGAACGCGAGGATCAGGATCGAACGCGGAGCGGCAGGCATGGCGATTGGCTGAAAACGTGGGTGATATGGCAATTTCGCCAAACACTACGCGCCTAGAATCGATCTGTCCATCCCGTGCCCGCAACGGTTCGTTCCCCTTCCACTCGGAGTCTTCGCATGACCCTGCATATCGGCTTTCTCGTGTTTCCGGGCGTCCAGCAACTCGATCTCACCGGCCCGCACGACGTGCTCGCGTCGCTGCCCGACGCCACCGTCCATCTGGTCTGGAAGTCGCGCGACACCGTCGCGTCGAGCAGCGGGCTCGCGCTCGCGCCAACCTGCACGTTCGACGACTGCCCGCCGCTCGACGTGATCTGCATTCCGGGCGGGATCGGGATCAACGCGCTGCTGCTCGATGCCGAGACGATCGCATTCGTGCAGCAGCGCGCGGCTGCCGCGCGCTACGTGACGTCGGTCTGCACGGGTGCGCTGCTGCTCGGCGTGGCCGGCCTGCTGCGCGGGCGGCGCGCGACGACGCACTGGGCATTCCACGCGCTGCTCGAACCGCTCGGCGCGGTGCCCGTGCGCGAGCGCGTCGTGCGCGACGGCAACCTGATCACGGGCGGCGGCGTCACGGCCGGCATCGACTTCGCATTGACGATCGCCGCGGAACTGGCCGGCGACGAAGAAGCGCAGGCAATCCAGCTGCAGCTCGAATACGCGCCCGCCCCGCCGTTCGACGCCGGCTCGCCCGACACCGCGCCGGCGGCGGTCGTGAAGCGCGTCACCGAACGCTCGGCGGCCGGCTTCGCGAAGCGCAAGGAGACGATCGAACAGGCGCTGCGCGCGATGTCGCGCTGAATGCGGATGCCGGGAAATTGACGCGAAGACTGGAAGACGACGCGCATTCGCGCCGGAGAACTCATCGATGAACATCATCCGCAGCGCCACGTTCACCGCGGACCGTGCATGGGGCGCGCTCGACATCGCGAACCTCAACGGCATCACGGTCCGCCTGCACTGGACCGACCAACCGTATCGCTGGCATGTGAACGACGGCGAGGAAGTGTTCGCGGTGCTCGACGGTCGCGTCGAGATGCGGTATCGCGAAGCAGGCGTCGAGCACGCGACGGTGCTCGAAACGGGCGACGTGTTCCACGCGGCGGCCGGCACCGAACACGTCGCGCATCCGCTCGGCGAAGCACGCATCCTCGTGATCGAAACCGCAGGCAGCGCCTGAGATCGGGCGGGCATTCCGCATGCGTTGCACACGCGGAACGCCCGCCTGCACGGCGGGTTCTATCCGGAGATCGTCCCGCTGCGACGCGACGAGTTTGGGCTGCGGCGCGCACCGACACGGGCACAGGTCGTGTTCGAGCGCGACGGCCTTGCCCATCACGGTCACATGCGCTCGCCGCCGTCCGACACGATCGCGCCCTGCGTCTTGCAGGCGGCGCATCTCTCGGCACGCCGGGATAGGCGAGTTCGCGCCCGTCGAACAACACTCGGGCAATCCCGTCGAGACCATGCGCCGACACGATCGCGCGAAGCGCGCTGTGGCGATGGCGGCACGCGCGGGGGCGAAGGGCAATCGCATTGCGCAATGCAGACCGATATAGCCAGAACAATTTTCGTACAATTCCTAAAATTGATTTAGTACAAGTACGAAAATCAACCCGCATAATCCAGCCAGCCCGATTATCTCAATAAATTCCCGGCCAATTATCCCGAAAATCCGGCGCGAGAAATTCATACGAACCCGCCCGCCAAGCAACGCCCACAATGCTTCAACGCGCAACCAAACCTTTCAGAATCCCGCCATCCCCACCTTGAATTTTTACCCGGTTCGATAAAACACAATTGCCTTATGGCGTTTCGTTAATTAAAAAACAGAGGAATACAATTCAATAAAGATAAATTCACTGATCAACATCAAAAAACATGGATGAACTCCAGTCGATGCGTTTGTTCGTCAAGGTCGCCGAAATGCAGAGCTTCGCAAAAGCCGCCGCCGACCTGCACATTTCCAACTCGTCCGCCACCCGCCTGCTCCTGAGCCTGGAAAACCGGCTCGGCGCGCGCCTGCTGAACCGCACGACGCGCAGCCTGTCGCTCACCGACGCCGGACGCCTGTATTTCGAGCAGGTGCGCCGCTTGATCAGCGAGATCGATTGCGTCGAAGAGACGATCGCATCGCTGAACCATGAGCCGATCGGCTCGCTCAAGATCGTCGCGCCCGTGATGTTCGGCATCCAGATGCTCGCCCCGGCGCTCGACACATTCAAGCGCCAGCATCCGAAAGTCGTGCCCGAAGTGACGGTCGTGGACCGGCATGTCGACCTCGTGTCGGAAGGATTCGACGTCGGACTGCTGATCACACAGCGCATCAACGGCGCCAGCACCGTGCGGCGCGTCCTCACGCGATTCGGTCTCGTCATCTGCGCGTCGCACGAATACGTCGACCGGCATGGCCAGCCCGCGCATCCGCGCGATCTCGAGCATCATGCGTGCCTGCTGTTCCAGTCGGACTACGCGGGCGAATCGGTGTCGTTCGACCTCGGCAACATGCGCTTCGCCGTGCGCCCGAACAAGTCGGCAGCGTCGAACAACCTGGGCCTGATCCGGCAATTCGCATTGAGCGGCATGGGCGTCGCGATCCTCCCGCGCTTCCTCGTCGAGGACGACCTCCGCGACGGCCGGCTGCTGCCGCTGCTCGACGGTTATTGCGTCGACGATCTCGAGATGAACATCGCGTATCCGAGCCGCCGGCACTTCCCGCGCAAGACGCGCCTTTTCGTCGATCACGTGATCGAATATTTCACGTGCAAGCACTGAATATCCGACCCCACTTATCCGGCCTGCCGTTCCGGCAGCCCGTCGGGCGCCCAGGAACCGCCGGCCTGAAACCGGTTCGACCGCCACCGGCACCCCCTGGCTGCACCACTGGCGGGCACGGGCGTTGCATCCGCGCATCTCCGTAGTGACCGCTCTTGGCAGCACGCCTTTGAGGACTACACTAATCCTTAATGGGGTGCGGCCGGAGCCCGTGCCTTCAGGGAGACGCCGCCATGAATCGGCCGCTGAATCGTATCCTGCCGCGCGTGACCGGTCTCGCATCGGTCTGGACGTGGATCAAGTGGTCTTTGCTGGCCGCGCTGCTGATCGCCGTGGCGATCGTTGCGCGACTCGTGCAGAGCGAGATCGAAACGTCCCGGCTGCAGGCGCACTACCTGTCCGAGCTCACCCGCGATGTCGGCTACACGGTCGAGACGGGCCCGAGCGATCACATCCGCTTCCCTGCGAACGGCCCGTACGACCAGCGCCTCGGCTACGCGATGATTCCGGCGTTCCAGGAGCGGCTGCTCGCGCGCGGCTTCGTCGTCAGCAAGCAGGCGCGCGATTCGCAGCGGATGCTGTTGCTCGGCGATCGCGGGCTGTTCCTCCCGTTCGAAGAGAAGGACCAGGCGGGCCTGATGCTGTTCGACTCGACCGGCGCGCCGCTGTTCACGACCGCGTTCCCGCAGCGCGTCTACGCCGACTTCGACATGGTGCCGCCCGTGGTCGCGAATTCGCTGCTGTTCATCGAGGATCGCTACCTGCTCGACGCGAACGAGCCGAACCGCAACCCGGCGATCGACTGGGGGCGCTTCGGCCGCGCGGTCGCCGACCAGGCGTTGCACGTCGTCAACCGCCATCAGGCACGCCCGGGCGGCAGCACGCTCGCGACGCAGATCGAGAAGTTCCGCCATTCGCCCGAGGGCCGCACCGCGACGCCGCCCGAGAAGCTGCGGCAGATCGCGTCCGCATCGGTGCGCGCGTACCTGAACGGCCCGCAGACGATGCCCGCGCGCCGCACCATCGTCGTGCGCTACCTGAATTCCGTCCCGCTCGCCGCACGGCCGCATGTCGGTGAAATCACCGGCATCGGCGACGGTCTCGCCGCGTGGTACGGCCGCGACTTCAACGACGTGAACCGGATCCTGTCCGCGCCGACCACCGGCGACAACGTCGACGAACAAGGCAAGACGTTCCGCGAGGTGCTGTCGCTGATCATCGCGCAGCGCGCGCCGTCGTACTTCCTCAACCGCGGCTATCCGGCGCTGCAGAAGCTGACCGACAGCTACCTGCGGCTGCTGTCGAACGGCGGCGTGATTTCGCCCGCGCTGCGCGACGCCGCGCTCACCGCGCAGATCGAACGCAGCGCGCCGCCAGCCGCCGCGCACGTGCAGTCGTTCGTGTCGCGCAAGGCCGTGACGTCCGCGCGCGCGTCGCTGCTGTCGGCACTCGGCATCAGCGACCTGTACCAGCTCGACCAGTTCGACCTGCAGGCGACCAGCACGCTCGACAACGGCGTGCAGCAGGCGGTCGCCGAACGGCTCGCCCAGGCGTCGACGCGTGACGGCGCGCAGAAAGCGGGCCTGTACGGTTTCGAGATGCTCGCGCCGAAGGACGACCCGTCGCACCTCACGTACAGCTTCACGCTGTACGAACACCGCAACGGCGCGAACCTGCTGCGCGTGCAGACCGACAGCGTGAACGAACCGTTCGACGTCAATCGCGGCGGCCGCATCAACCTCGGCTCGACCGCGAAGCTGCGCACGCTGATCACGTACCTGCAGATCGTGTCCGACCTGCATGCGCGCTACGCGAACCTGTCGAACGCGGAGCTGGCCCGCGTGAAGCCCGACCCGATCGACGGGCTGTCGCACTGGGCGCTCGACTATCTGTCGCATACGCGCGACCGCTCGCTGCAGGCAATGCTCGACGCGGCCGTCGAACGCAAGTACTCGGCCAGCCCCGACGTGTTCTACACGGGCGGCGGCGCGCAGGTATTCTCGAACTTCGAAAAATCGGACAACGGCCGCATCCTGACGCTGCACACGGCGTTCGAGCACTCGGTCAACCTCGTGTTCGTGCGGCTGATGCGCGACATCGTCCACTACGAGACGCTGCAGGCGGCCGGCCCGTCGTCGTCGTGGCTCGGCGATCCCGAGCAGCGCCAGCATTACCTGCAGCAGTTCGTCGACGGCGAAAGCCAGGTCTACGTGAAGCGTTACTACACGCGCTATGCGGGCAAGGCGCCCGACGACGCGCTCGCGCTGATGCTGAAGGACGTGCGCAAATCGCCACCGAAGATCGCGACGGTGCTGCGCAGCGTCGCGCCGAACGAATCGCTCGCGTGGTTCGATGCGCAGATGCGCACGCAACTGAAGGGCACGCCGGCCGCGACGCTGTCCGACGACGACCTCGCCAAGCTCTACGCGAAGTACGCGATCGACCGCTTCAACCTCAACGATCGCGGCTATATCGCGAGCGTGCATCCGCTCGCGCTGTGGACGCTCAACTACCTGCGCGCGCACCCGGGCGCATCGCTCGCCGATGTCCAGCGCGACAGCCACGATGCGCGTTTCTACACGTACTCATGGCTGTACAAGACGCGCTACCACGCGACCCAGGACCGCCGCATCCGCCGCATGGTCGAACTGCGTGCGTACGCGGAGATCACGAAGGCGTGGCGCGCGCTCGGCTACCCGTTCGCGGAGGTCACGCCGTCGTATGCGGCCGCGATCGGCGCATCGGGCGACCAGCCCGACGCACTCGCGAAACTGATCGGCCTGATCGCGAACGGCGGCCAGAAGGCGCCGACCGAGACGATCACGCGGCTCGACTTCGCGAAGGGCACGCCGTACGAGACGCGCTTCGTGCGCGCGGCCGCGCAGCCGCAGCCGATGCTGTCGCCGGAGATCGTCAACGTGGCGCACACGCTGCTGCGCGACGTCGTGCTCAACGGCACCGCGCGCCGCCTCGCGGGCGGCTTCACGCTGCCCGACGGCAAGACGCTCGACGTGTACGGCAAGACAGGGACGGGCGACCAGCGCTTCAACGTCTATGCGCGCGGCGCGCGGCTGATCGAGTCGCGCAAGGTCAATCGCAGCGGCACGTTCGTGTTCGTGCTCGGCGACCGGTTCTTCGGGGTCCTGACCGCAACGGCGCATGAACCGTATGCAGCGCGCTACGACTTCACGAGCGCGATGGCCGTGCAGTTGCTGAAGTCGATGGCGCCGGCGCTCGCGCCGCTGATCGAACGCCCGGCCGGCACCGGCACGCGCACCGCGGGCCCCGCCCCGCAGGCGGAAACGCCCGCGCCGGATGCCGCTGCCGCGCAACCGTCCTGACGGCCACGCGACCCTTCATGCGCCGACGCGCCGCTCAGTGCGAGCGGCCGTCGTAGTGCGTGACCGGCAGCGCGTCGAGATCGACATCCTCGAGACAGCGCACGTTGATCGCGGCCATCGCGGTGCCGTTCGGGTGGACGCCTTCGCCGAACGTGTGAATCCCGCAGCGCTTGCAGAAGCGGTGCTTGATCACGTGCTTGTTGAACATGTAGGTCGCCAGGTTCTCGTCGGGCGTGAGCAGCGTCATGCTCGTGCGCGGCACGAACCACATCAGCGCGCCCTTGCGCTGGCAGATCGAGCAGTTGCACGCCATCACGCCCTGCAGGTCGCCTTCCGCCTCGAACTTCACGTCGCCGCAGTGACAGCTTCCGCGATAAAGCATGGTCGTCTCCCGGTGCGGCCCGTGCGCATCGACGGCGCCCCGTCGGGACACCGTTGGCCAGGCCGATCCAAGCGGGTACAGTAGCGCGCACATGCGCTGCACGCAATGTCCGGTGGTGCCCGTCCCGACCCTGCCCGAACCAAGGAACACCGTCATGCTCGAACTGCGCCCCGGCTGCGAATGCTGCGGCAAGGACCTGCCGCCCGATTCGGCCGATGCGCGCATCTGTACGTTTGAATGCACGCGGGCGGCCAGCCGTTCTGCGCGACCTGCGCCGACGACGTGCTGAAGGGCCGCTGCCCGAACTGCGGCGGCGACCTGGTCGTGCGCCCGCGGCGGCCGGCGAGCCTGCTCGCGAAATACCCGGCGTCGACCGAGCGCATCCACAAACCGGGCGGCTGCGCAAACGCCTGACGGCGCCGCACCGCTCGGGCGTGCCCGTCACGACATCTCGATCCGCGCGCGCGTCACCGCGAGCAGCGCCGCCATCGCGCGGCGCGCACCGTCCTCGTCGCGCACGCGGATCGCGTCGCTGACGGCCGTGTGCTCGGCGAGCGACGCGTTGTAGACGTCCGCGCGGCGCGCATTCAGGTGCAGTTGCGCCTCGAGCGTGCGATCGATCAGCGTGCCGAGCGGCACCAGCAGCTCATTGCCGCCGGCCTCGAGCACGCTCAGGTGAAAACGCAGGTCGGCGCGCACCCATTCGTCGACGTTGCGCGCGGCGGCCATCGCGCGCGCCGCGCCGTCGATCGCGTCGAACGTGTCCGGCGTATGCATGCGCGCGGCGAGCGCGGCCGCGTAGGGTTCGACCATCTCGCGCATCTCCTGCAGCTTCAGCGCGAACGCGAGCGGCGGCGCAACGCGCGCGTACCAGTCGAGCAGGTCGGCGTCGAGCAGGTTCCATACGCCGCGCGGCCGCACGCGCGTGCCGATCTTCGGCCGCGATTCGACGAGCCCCTTCGACGTGAGCGTACGCAGCGCCTCGCGCATCACCGTGCGGCTCACGCCGTACATCTCCATCAGGTCGGGTTCCCGCGGCAGCAGCGACTCGGGCGGGTAGTCGCCGCGCAGGATCGCCGTGGCGAGCCGGAAGGCCGTCTGTCCATGCAGGTCGCGTCGAATGATGGTTCTCCGTTATGCCGGTACCCGGGCGGGCCGGCTGCCCGCTATCTCACTATCTGCACAATAGTGCTATTAATACTATTTTTTATCGGGCTACGCTAGGATAACCGCGAAAGCACGCGACCGTGCGCCGCGCCCGACTGCCCGCGCCGGTCAACCCTGGAGACCCGCATCGTGAAAATCACCCGCCTCGAAACCTTCGTCGTCCCGCCGCGCTGGCTGTTCCTCAAGATCGAAACCGACGAGGGCATCGTCGGCTGGGGCGAGCCGATCGTCGAAGGCCGCGCGCACACGGTCGAGGCCGCGGTACAGGAACTGGCCGACTACCTCGTCGGCCGCGATCCGCTGCTGATCGAGGATCACTGGCAGGTGATGTACCGCGCGGGCTTCTACCGCGGCGGCCCGATCATGATGAGCGCGATCGCGGGCGTCGACCAGGCGCTGTGGGACATCAAGGGCAAGCATCACGGCGTGCCCGTGCATGCGCTGCTCGGCGGCCAGGTGCGCGATCGCATCAAGGTGTATTCGTGGATCGGCGGCGACCGGCCGAGCGACGTCGCGAACAATGCGCGCGCGGTGGTCGAGCGCGGCTTCAAGGCCGTGAAGATGAACGGCTCCGAGGAGCTGCAGATCGTCGACACCTACGACAAGGTCGAGCAGGTGATCGCGAACGTCGCAGCGGTGCGCGACGCGGTCGGCCCGCACGTCGGGATCGGCGTCGACTTCCACGGCCGCGTGCACAAGCCGATGGCGAAGGTGCTCGCGAAGGAGCTCGACCCGTACAAGCTGATGTTCATCGAGGAGCCGGTGCTGTCGGAGAACGTCGAGGCGCTGCGCGACATCGTCAACCAGACCAACACGCCGATCGCGCTCGGCGAGCGGCTGTACTCGCGCTGGGACTTCAAGCACATCCTCGCGGGCGGCTACGTGGACATCATCCAGCCCGACGCGTCGCACGCGGGCGGCATCACCGAGTGCCGCAAGATCGCGACGCTCGCGGAGAGCTACGACGTCGCGCTCGCGCTGCACTGCCCGCTCGGCCCGATCGCGCTTGCCGCATGCCTGCAGCTCGACGCGGTCAGCTACAACGCGTTCATCCAGGAACAGAGCCTCGGCATCCACTACAACCAGGGCAACGACCTGCTCGACTACCTGCGCAACCCCGAGGTGTTCCGCTACGAGGATGGCTTCGTCGCGATCCCGCAGGGCCCCGGGCTCGGCATCGACGTGAACGAGGAGAAGGTGCGCGAGATGGCGAAGACGGGCCACCGCTGGCGCAACCCGGTGTGGCGACACGCGGACGGCAGCGTCGCCGAGTGGTGAGCGCGATGCGCAGCGTGCGGCTGCGGCCCGCGCGGTAGGTATCGATGCAAAAACGGCTGCCCGACGGGCAGCCGTTTTTGCATGCGCGCTGCGACGCCCGGCACGTGCCGGGTGCGCGCGGGCGGCCTTGCGGCGCGCCTCTCCGCGCAAGCCTTGCCGTCAGCCGAGGGCTGCGAACCCCGGCACGCTGAACGACAGCACCGCGGCCGCGACGAACACGCCGATCATCGTCAGCGCTTCGAGATGCAGGATGTTGCGGAACGTGTGCGCATCCTCGGTCGATGCGGTGCGGCGCAGGCGCGGCAGCGCCGAGAAGCGGTTCAGGCCGCCGAGCACGAGCGCGAGCGCGACGAGCAGCAGCTTCAGCAGCAACACGCGCCCCCACGTGCTGCCGTCGAGCGGCGCGAGCGAACCGCCGAGCCCGCGAATCGCGTTGAGCACGCCGGTGCCGAGCACGAAGACGACCGCGACGATCGACGTCCGCGACAGGTGCTGGCCGATGCGGATCAGCGCGCCGCGCGCGACCGACGAACCGAGCGCCGGCAGCACCGCGAGCCCGCCCGCGAGCACGAGGCCGCCCCACACGGCCGTCGCGAGCAGGTGCAGCGTCTGTACGCCGACCGCCGCGGACAGCGCGCCCGAATCGGCCGCATGGCCGAGCGACGCCTTGCCGGCCGCGACCACGATCACCGCGAGCCACAGCACCGCATGCGCGACCGGGCCCTCCGGCTTGGCCAGCGCGACGATCGCGAGCACCACGGCGCCGCCGAACGCGACGCTCCACGCGAAGCCCGTATGCGTCTGCGTCAGCATGACGGGAATCGCGGCGAACGCGCCGCCGAGCCCCGCCCCGCTCATCGTCGCGGCCTCGTAGACGAGCCAGCCGAGATCCGCGAGCACCAGCGCCAGCGCCGCCGCGGCCAGCGAATGTTGCGCGCGCAGCCAAGCGGGATGCGACGGCGCGACGACCGGACGGGCGCCGTCCTTGCCGAGCCATGCCTTGAGCAGCGCCGAGCCGACCGCCATCGCGAACGCGGCGTCCATCAGTGCCGCGAGCGCGACCTGACCGATCCACAAGCTGTCGAACTTCATCGCGCACACCCTCCCGACAGCGGCAGGCCGACGGAGCGGCGGCAACGGGACGGACAGCGTGAGGAAGGCAACGGCACGGTAGAAAACGTCATCGATGAATCCGGAAACGGGAGAAATGACTGGACCTGCGGCGGAGGCGGCGCCGCGCGACCCGCGAGTGTACGGTCTTCGATGGTGAAAACGCACGCCGGTTCACACCAGCACGTCGCAATGCGCGTCAAATTGTCGCAAGTCGCAAACGGACAGGAACCGATGACCTTTTGCCAAATAGCCGTCATTACCCATCGATGATAGAATGCCGCGTCGCAGCAGCCCGGCTGCCTTGCCGTCATGCGCCGAGCCGATCGTAGCCCGGACAACAGGTCCCCGTCGAATAAACATGGAGTCTCGTGTGTCTTCAAGACGCCTCTTCCGTCCGCTGCTCGCCGTTCTGATGTTCGGCGGCGCGGGCCTTATGAGCGCTGCCCAAGCGCAGACCAAGCCCACGGAGCAAGCGCAAGCCCAGCAGGCGCCGCTCAAGGCACCCGATACCATGGCCGAGCGCGTGCGCGGCTGTACGGCCTGCCATGGTGTCCATGGCCAAGGCACCGACAACGACTACTTCCCGCGTCTTGCCGGCAAGCCGGCCGAGTACCTGTACAACCAGCTCGTCAACTTCCGTGACGGCCGGCGCAAGTACCCGCCGATGAACTACCTGCTGACGTACCTGAACGACGACTACCTGCGCGAAATGGCCGAGCACTTCTCGGCCGAACGCCCGCCGTACCCGGCGCCGGCGAAGCCGACGCTGCCGGCCGCGACGCTCGCGCGCGGCAAGCAGCTCGTCACGCAAGGCGATCCGTCGCGCAAGCTGCCGGCCTGCGTGGCCTGCCACGGCGCGACGCTGACCGGCATGCAGCCGGCGATCCCGGGCCTGGTCGGCCTGCACGCCGACTACCTGAGCGCGCAGATCGGTGCATGGCGTTCGGGCAACCGTCACGCGAAGGCGCCCGATTGCATGCATGAAGTCGCTTCGAAGCTTTCCGACGAAGACGTGACCGCCGTGACCGCATGGCTCGCCGCGCAACCGGCGCCCGCCAACCCCGTGCCGGCTCCGGCGCGTTCGATGAAGACTCCGCTCGCCTGCGGCAGCGAACCGCAATAAGGCAAGGGAGACAGACACAATGAAACGCAAGTCCCTGTTTGCACTCTCGGCCGTCGCGATCGTCGCGGCTGCCGCCCTCGTGCCGGTCCTGTGGCCGGGCAACGACACGCTGCACGGCGCTTCCGCCGTCGCGGCCACGCCGGCCGACCAGGCCGCGCTGATCAAGAAGGGCGAATACCTCGCGCGCGTCGGCGACTGTATCGCGTGCCACACCGTGCGCGGCGGCAAGTCGTTCGCGGGCGGCCTGCCGATGGCGACGCCGTTCGGCACGATGTACACGCCGAACATCACGCCGGACGACAAGGACGGCATCGGCAAGTGGACGTCGGACGACTTCTACCGCGCGATGCACACCGGCCGTTCGAAGGATGGCAGCCTGCTGTACCCGGGCTTCCCGTTCGCAAGCTACACGAAGGTCACGCGTGCGGATTCCGACGCGATCTACGCGTACCTGCGCTCGGTCGCGCCGGTGTCGGTGCCGAGCCGTCCGCATGAACTGAAGTTCCCGTTCAACAACCGCAACCTGCTGATCGGCTGGCGCACGCTGTTCTTCAAGGAAGGCGAATACAAGCCGGATCCGACCAAGTCGGTCGAATGGAACCGCGGCGCGTACCTCGTCGAAGGCCTCGGCCACTGCTCGATGTGCCACACGTCGATCAACATGATGGGCGGCCCGGTCAGCTCGGCAGCCTTCGCGGGCGGCCTGATTCCGCTGCAGAACTGGTATGCGCCGTCGCTGACGAACGACAAGGAACTCGGCCTCGGCGACTGGCACGTTGAAGAGCTCTCCAACCTGCTGCAGGCCGGCGTGTCGAACAAGGGCGCCGTGTTCGGCCCGATGGCCGACGTCGTGCACAACAGCCTCCAGTACATGAACGACGAAGATACGCGCGCGATGTCGACGTATCTGAAGTCGATCCCGCAGAAGGCTGAAGCGCCGAAGAACATGCAGTACGAGCCGTCGAAGCAGTTCGGCAACGCGCTGTTCGACCAGGGCAAGAAGATCTACGCGGACAACTGCGCGACCTGCCACGCCGCAACCGGCGCAGGCAAGCCGCCGGCGTATCCGCCGCTCGCGGGCAACCATTCGATCGTGATGGAATCGGCAGTCAACCCGATCCGCATGGTGCTGAACGGTGGCTATCCGCCGAGCACGTTCAAGAATCCGCGTCCGTACGGGATGCCGCCGTTCGCACAGTCGCTGTCGAACCAGGAAGTTGCGGCGGTCGTCACGTATATCCGGATGTCGTGGGGCAACAACGGTACGCCGATCTCGCCGCAACAGGTGAGCGACCTGCGTTCCGCGCCGCTCGACTAAGAAGCGGCTGACACAAACGGGGCGCGGCTGCGGGAAACCGCGGCCGCGCCCTTTTGCATTTTGCATTTTGCGATGTCACCTCCCGCGCGGGCCGCGCGAGACGTCGCCGATCATAAAACTGAAGAGTGGTATCTATGTCTTTCGAATCTCTCGGCTTGGCCGAACCGCTGGTCAAGGCGGTCAACGAGCTCGGCTACACGTCGCCGACCCCGATCCAGCAGCAGGCGATCCCGGCCGTCCTCGGCGGCGGCGACCTGCTCGCCGGCGCGCAGACGGGCACCGGCAAGACCGCCGGCTTCACGCTGCCGATCCTGCAACGCCTGCATACGTTCTACGCCGAGCATCGCGGCGCAAAGCGCGCGGTGCGCGCACTGATCCTCACGCCGACGCGCGAACTCGCCGCCCAGGTCGAGGAAAGCGTCCGTGCGTACAGCAAATACCTGAAGCTGCGCTCGACCGTGATGTTCGGCGGCGTCAGCATCAATCCGCAGATCGATGCGCTCAAGCGCGGCGTCGACATCGTCGTCGCGACGCCGGGCCGCCTGCTCGACCACATGCAGCAGAAGACGATCGACCTGTCGGATCTCGACATCCTCGTGCTCGACGAAGCCGACCGGATGCTCGACATGGGCTTCATCCACGACATCAAGCGCGTGCTCGCGAAGCTGCCGCCGCAGCGCCAGAACCTGCTGTTCTCGGCCACCTTCTCCGATGAGATCAAGGCGCTCGCCGACAGCCTGCTCGACTCGCCCGCGCTGATCGAGGTCGCCCGCCGCAACACGACCGCCGAAAGCGTCGCGCAGAAGATCCACCCGGTCGACCGCGATCGCAAGCGCGAACTGCTCACGCACCTGATCCGCGAACACAACTGGTTCCAGGTGCTCGTGTTCACGCGCACGAAGCACGGTGCGAACCGGCTTGCCGAGCAGCTGACGAAGGACGGCATCAGCGCGATGGCGATCCACGGCAACAAGAGCCAGTCGGCCCGCACGCGCGCGCTGGCGGAGTTCAAGAACAGCACGCTGCAGGTGCTCGTCGCGACCGATATCGCCGCGCGCGGGATCGACATCGACCAGTTGCCGCACGTCGTCAACTTCGACCTGCCGAACGTGCCGGAAGACTACGTGCACCGGATCGGCCGCACGGGCCGCGCGGGCGCGACCGGCGAAGCCGTGTCGCTCGTGTGCGTCGACGAAAAGCAACTGCTGCGCGACATCGAGCGGCTGATCAAGCGCGAGATTCCGCAGGAAGTGATCGCGGGCTTCACACCCGATCCGAACGCGAAGCCGGAGCCGATCCAGCAGCGCCGCGGGCAGCAGCAGCCGCGCGGCGGTGGTGGCGGTGGCGGCGGCAATCGCCAGCCGCGCGCAGGCGGCTCAGGCCAGCCGGCCGCGAAACGCGACGGCAACGCGCAACCGAAGGCTTCTCAGCAGAAGGCCGCGAAGCCGCGCACGCAAGGGCAAGGCGGCGCCGGCGGCAGCGGCGGACGTCCGGCCGGTGGCGGCAACAGCGCACGCCCGGCGAGCGGCAATGCCGCGCACCCGAACCGCAACCGTTCGTCGCGCAGCGGCCAGCGCGGTCACTGAAGCCGCGCGGCCGCGCGCCGCAGGTGCTCGACCTGGCGTTGCCAGCGCGCGAGCACCGCGGCGCGCTCCCCTTCCAGCGTGAACGTGACGCCTGTCGCGAGACGCGCATAGCCGACCCGCTGCGCATCGCCGTGCGCGATCGTCGCAGCGAATCCGGCCAGTCCGCCGAAATCTCCTTCGAGCGGCGCCATCCTCAATTGCGCCTGAAAGAACGCGCCGTCCGCGACGAGCGTCAACGCGGCCGTACGCCGTTGCGCGATCGCGCGCGCCGCACGCGATTGCGGCCAGAGCGCCAGCAGCAGCGTGCGCGCATCGTGCGCATAGATCTCGCCGACGCCGAGCAGTGTCGTGCGCAACTGGCCGTCGTCGGTTGCGACGATCAGCGAGGCGGCGACGTCGGCATGACGCTCGAGCGCGGTGCCGTCGAACAGCGAGACGACGGCCGGCGGCCACGCATCGAACGTCCATTGTTCGAGCGCGTGGCGATGGGTATCGGTCATGATGGCGTGGCCCCGGTGGAAAGCGGATGAAGACTCCGCAGCATACGCGCGTCGGGCCGCGCCGCGGCGATCAGCGCAGGAACACGTGCCGCGTGATCTTGGTGAGCGGATAGTGGACGCCCGGCTGGATCTTCGCGGGCAGGTCGAGCGGCTTGAGCAGCATCTTCACGCACATGTCGGCCGACAGGTTGCGCCGCACGAGCTTGCTGATGCGCGCGGCGCGCTCGCGGTTGTACTGGCTGTCGCCGACACGATCCGGATAACGGACCGCGAACACGTGGCGCAGCGCGATCTCGGAATCCTCGTTCTTGATTTCCATCACGCGGCGCGCCAGCGCGCCGAGCACCGCGAGCCGGCCATTGCCTTCGAGCTGGTTGTACTTCTTGAAGAACTTGAAGAAGTGCTTGTAGTGACGCACTTCGTCCGTACGGATGTTGTCGGTGATTTCCTTCAGCACGGGCTCGTCCGAGCATTCGTTGATCGCGCGATAGAGCGTGGCCGTGCCCGTCTCGACGACGCAGCGCGCGACCATCTCGAGCGCGCGGGTCTTCTCGAACGCCTCGACCTTGCAGGTCTTCGAATACTCGGCGAAGAAATTCGCGAACGCGGTGTCCCAGTCGAACTCCGGCCACACGTGCGCGATGTACGCCTTCAGCGCGCGCCCGTGCTGCAATTCTTCGTGCTCCCATGCATTGTTGAGCCATGCGGAGACTTCCGGATCGTCGTTGAAGAACTGGCTCAGATTGCTCGTGTAGAGATCCGAGCCGCTTTCGATGAACGACGACGCGCACAGCAACAGCAACAGATCCTCGTTCGCGGCGGCACGCTGACGATCGATCCGGTTCAGATCGATGTCCTCGATGCGCCACGGCATCACATGCGTCGTTTTGGTGTCCATGGTGGTGCGCTCCCAGTCGTCGCGCGGGGGCCGGCCCATGCCTTCGGCACAGGCGCCAACCGTCCCGCAGGCGGCGTTTTACTTGCGTTATATAGTGGATTGGTCCGGCCGAACCATGCTGGCATCTTAGCCGGACTTTGACGTTCGTGCTCCAAGCACTGACCATACCGGACCAGCGCAGTTCCACGGCGTCTGTTGCCGTTGGTTAGACGAGTCCTTCAAACCGCTTGCGCCCGCTCGCCGATACGGCCGCGGCAAACGAAACGGGCGGCCGTTCGGCCGCCCGTGAAGCGCAGGAAATGCCGGCGAAAGCCGGCGGCAATCCGTCAGAATCCCGCTGCCAGACCGTCGCGCCGGCTGTCGCTCGCGGCCACGTAGCCGCGTTCGCGATCGTCGCGATCGAGACGCCAGATGAACTGCCCCGAACCGAAATCCATGTAAGGATCGTCGATCGACTTGATCGTATGGCCGCGTGCGGCCAGTGCCTCGACGGTCGCGCGATTCATCGTCGCTTCGACGTCCAGCGTGAAGTCGCGGTTGACCTTCCAGCGCGGCGCATCGCAGGCAGCCTGCGGTTGCTGCCCGTAGCCGAGCATCCGCACGACGGTCTGCAGGTGCCCTTGCGGCTGCATGTCGCCACCCATCACGCCGAAGCTCATCACGGCCTCGGTGCGGCCGTCGACCTCCTCGGTGACGAACGCCGGAATGATCGTGTGAAACGGCCGCTTGCCGCCCGCGACGACGTTCGGCGAAGCCGGGTCCATCGAGAAGCCGTGCCCGCGGTTCTGCAGCGCGATGCCGGTGCCGGGCACGACGAGCCCCGAGCCGAAGCCCATGTAGTTCGACTGGATGAAGCTCACCATCATCCCGCGCTCGTCGGCCGCCGACAGGTAGACCGTGCCGCCCGAATGCGGCCGGCCGGCG
The DNA here is from genome assembly GCF_017104865.1 of Burkholderia sp. Ac-20349. NCBI lineage: Bacteria > Pseudomonadati > Pseudomonadota > Betaproteobacteria > Burkholderiales > Burkholderiaceae > Burkholderia > Burkholderia sp. Ac-20349. The sequence goes on along the minus strand of NZ_JAAGPM010000048.1, from coordinate 28,704 downwards.
CCGAAGTGCGTCGCGCGCGCGGGATCGATCAGCTTCGCGCGTTCGGCGAGATACGCGTCGTCGAGCATCTGCTCGGGCGTGACGTCCATCGCGCGCGGATCGGCGACGTAACGATAGACATCGGCGAACGCGAGCTTCATCGCTTCGATCTGCAGATGCTGCGAGTCGACCGAATCGACTGGCCATTCGGTCAGGCCCGCGTGCTCGGCGATCCCGAGTGCGATCAGCGCGGCGATGCCCTGCCCGTTCGGTGGAATCTCGTGGATCGTGTGATGGCCGAAGCGCTTGCCGATCGGTTCGACCCATTCGGGCCGGTAGGCATGCAGGTCGGCGGCGGTCAGCGCGCCACCGCCTTCGCGGGAGAACGCCGCGATGCGCTCGGCGAGCACGCCCTCGTAGAACGCGCGGGCGCCCTCCTTCTGCAGCGTGCGCAACGTCTGCGCATGGCCCGGCAGGCACATGCGCTCACCCACCTGCGGTGCGCGGCCGTGCGGCATGAAGGTGTCCGCGAAACCCGGCAGCCCCTTGAGTTCCGGCACCGCGGCCGCCCACTTGTGCGCAACGATCGGCGGCACCGCATAGCCGCGCTCCGCGATCTCGATCGCCGGTTCGAGCAGGTCCGCGAACGGCAGCGAACCGAATTTCGCATGCAGCGCCTCCCAGCCCGCGATCACGCCCGGCACGGTGACGGTATCCCAGCCGCGCGTCGGCTTGTTCGCGATGCCGTTCGCCGCCTCGCCGTGGCGCTGGCGGAAATAGTCGACGTTCCATGCGGCCGGCGCGACACCCGACGCGTTCAGCCCGGACAGCCGCTCGCCGTCCCACACGAGCGCAAACGCGTCGCCGCCGAGTCCGCACGACACGGGCTCGACGACCGTGAGCGCGGCCGCCGCGGCCAGCGCCGCGTCGACCGCGTTGCCGCCCTTCCACAGCATCCGCAGGCCGGCCTGCGCGGCGAGCGGGTGCGACGTCGACACGACGTTGCGCGCGAACACCGGAATACGGGTCGTCGGATACGGGTTGTGCCAGTTGAAGCCAGTCATCGGTTCCACCTCGTCGAAAGCTGAATGAACGCGCCGGACGCGCACCCGCGTGCGCGCGCAATCCGCCATTGCAGCGCGATCGGCGCAATCGCACAAATTCATTTGTCACATCAATCCATGCGGTTTCCGCATGAATAGTGGGCAACCGTGCCGGCCGGGCCGGCCTAACGCCGTTGCCGCCCTTACAATACCCGCTCCGTCTCACGACACGACCATCGAGCCATGACCCGAGATCCCCGCCTCACCCTCAACGCGCGCCAGCAGGAATTGCTCGAATGGGTGCAGCGCGACGGCTTCGTGACGGTCGACGATCTCGCCGCGCACTTCGCGGTGACGCCGCAGACGATCCGCCGCGACGTGAACTGGCTCGCCGACCTGAACCTGCTGCGCCGCTACCACGGCGGCGCGAGCCTGCCGACCAGCTCGGAGAACGTGTCGTACACGGCGCGCCAGCGGATGTTCCACGACGAGAAGCGGCGCATCGCGGCGCTCGCGGCGTCGCACATTCCCGACCAGGCATCGCTGTTCATCAACCTCGGCACGACCACCGAGGAAGTCGCGCGCGCGCTGAACCGTCACCACGGGCTGCACGTGATCACGAACAACCTGAACGTCGCGTCGATGATGAGCGGCTACCCCGACTGCGAGGTGCTGATCACGGGCGGCATCGTGCGGCCGTGGGACAAGGGGATCGTCGGCGAACTCGCGATCGACTTCATCCGCCAGTTCAAGGTCGACTACGCGATCATCGGCACGTCGGCGATCGAGGCCGACGGCACGCTGCGCGACTTCGACACGCGCGAGGTGCGTGTGGCCGAGGCGATCATGCAGCATGCGCGCACCGTCTATCTCGTGACCGACCATTCGAAGGTCGGCCGCCCCGCGCTGGTGCGCCAGGGGCATTTGAGCCAGGTGCACGCGCTCTTCACCGACAAGCCACTGCCGCCCGAGATGGCCGACACCGTGGCGGCCGCGGGCACCCAGGTGTACGTCGCGGAGTGATGGCTCCGATGCTGCAGCGCACCTGAAACTTCAAGTGAAATCAAGAAGTTGGCGTCGCAAGCAAACCGCTTGCGCGCGGCCGGGCTGTCAAACGGAAAATTAACGGGGCACGATTTGTCGTTGCCTGCGCGCTCGACTAGACTCCAGTTCCCCGGCCCGTTCGGCCGTTCCGCCTGTGCCAGGGCGCGGACGAATGACATGGCCGGCGAATGCAGCTTTTCCCCCCAAGCCATACCCCGCTGGGTATCGCGCGTCGGCTTTTGCGCCGGCCGCGCGGGCTGACTGGTCGCCATGGAGAGAACGATGCTGAGTCCGCATGAATTCGCCACGCTATTGCTTGTGAAGGACGCTCCCGATCAAACCCATATGGATCGGGACGAAATCGACGCACTGCTGGAGCAGCAGCTCGTTCGCCTGGAAGGGCTCGGATCGGGGCGCAAATACTGCGTGACCGAAACCGGCGACGCCGCGCTGCGATCCATCAAATACCGCTATTCGTAAAACCACACCGCTCGTCACCTGACCGCGCCGCCCGCATGCCGGGCCGCGCGGCCATTTCCGCTTCCCGCTCGCCGCCCCGCCGCAGCCTGCTTCAGCCGCCGCGCAGCGTCGGATCGACCGCCGCCCGCCAGCTGATGGCCTGCGCGCGCGCACCGTTGAAGTAGGCGATCCAGCCGGCACGCGCCGCCGCGTCGGGTGCCGCATAGTGCGTCGAAAGTTCGTTTACGAACGCACAATAGTTCGCTTCGGTCAGCCCGCGATACCGTTTCGCCACGTACGCGTCGTACAGCGTCGAATAGACCGGCTGCGCATCCGCGCCCCAGTCCCGCGCCGTGCCGCCACACGACGTCTGCAGGTCGACGAACGACGGCGCCCGCCAGTTGCCGGCAAGCGGCGGCGTGCCGGCACTGCAGCCCGCCAGAAGGACGGCGCACACGCCGGCCCACATCCCAATACGCATGATTCACCTCGCGAAACGGTCGATTCCGCCAGTATCGTCCGGGATCGCGCCGTGCGCTACTGGCCCCGCTTTTTCGAACTTTACTTTTTCGATTTCGTTCGTTAAATTTCGAATTCGAACATTTTCTGTTCACCCATTTCCCTCAGACGATAAGGACAGCAGGTGACCCAACCGAATCGCTACGATCTGCTCGTCGTCGGCGGCGGCATCAACGGCGCGGGCATCGCGCGCGATGCGGCCGGCCGCGGCCTGTCGGTCATGCTCTGCGAGCAGGACGATCTCGCGTCGCACACGTCGTCGTGCAGCACGAAGCTGATTCACGGCGGCCTGCGCTACCTCGAGTACAACGAGTTCGGACTCGTGCGCAAGGCGCTGCAGGAGCGCGAGACGCTGCTGCGCGCGGCGCCGCACATCATGTGGCCGCTGCGCTTCGTGATGCCGCACATGCCGAACCTGCGTCCGGCCTGGCTGATCCGCATCGGCCTGTTCCTTTACGATCACCTCGCGAAACGCGAACTGCTGCCCGGCTCTCGCGGCATCGACATGCGCCGCCATGCGGCCGGTGCGCCGCTGATCGATTCGATCAAGCGCGGCTTCGTCTATTCGGACGGTTGGGTCGACGACGCGCGCCTCGTCGTGCTGAACGCGATGGATGCGAAGGAGCGCGGCGCGGAGATCCTGACGCGCACGAAGCTGGTGTCCGCCGAACGTCGCGGCGACGAATGGGAAGCGCGGCTGCAGCACGCCGACGGTTCGATCCGTGTCGTGCATGCGCGCGCGATCGCGAACGCGGCCGGCCCGTGGGTCGGCGAAGTGCTGAAAGGCGCGCTCGGCCGCGGCGCGCACCACAGCGTGCGGCTCGTGAAGGGCAGCCACATCATCACGCGCCGCCTGTTCGATCACGATCACGCGTACATCTTCCAGAACCCGGACAAGCGGATCATCTTCGCGATTCCGTACGAACACGATTTCACGCTGATCGGCACGACCGACGTCGAATACACGAACGATCCCGCGAAGGTTGCGATCGATCGCGACGAGACGCAGTACCTGTGCGACTCGATCAACCGCTACTTCAAGCGCAAGATCTCGCCGGCCGACGTGCACTGGACCTACTCGGGCGTGCGCCCGCTGCTGGAAGACGAGAACGCCGCGAACGCATCGGCCGTCACGCGCGACTACCGCCTCGAGCTGGACGACGGCGCGGGCGCCCCGCTGCTGTCGGTGTTCGGCGGCAAGATCACCACCTTCCGCAAGCTCGCGGAAGAAGCCGGCGACATGCTGTGCGGCGTGCTCGGCCGCGACGCGAAGACCTGGACGGCCGGCGTCGCACTGCCGGGCGGCGATATCGCGAACGCGAAGTTCGACGCTTTCGCCGATACGTTCGCCAAACGCCATGCGTGGCTGCCCGCCGCGCTCGCCCGCCGCTATGCGCGCGCCTACGGCACGCGCGCGGAGCGCGTGATCGACGGCGCGAAGTCGCTCGCCGATCTCGGCACCGAAATCGCACCGGGCATCCACGACGCCGAACTGCGCTACCTGCGCGATGCCGAATGGGCAACCTGCGCGCAGGACGTGCTGTGGCGCCGCTCGAAGCTTGGCCTGCACGTGGCGCCTGGCACGCTCGACGCGGTGACCGCCGCGGTCGACGCGTGGTTCGCCGCCGCGCACGCGCCGCAGGCCTGATCCGAATGCAGTTGCAGTTGCCGTACCGACGTTGACTCACCGACGCGCCGCCCCACGCGGCGCGCATCACAACTAAGCCAAATCCACGGATGGAGATGAGAGACATGCAGGATCAGTACATCCTCGCGCTTGACCAGGGCACCACGAGTTCCCGCGCGATGCTGTTCGATCGCCAGGGCAATATCGTTTCGATCGCCCAGAAGGAATTCGAGCAGATCTACCCGCAACCCGGCTGGGTCGAGCACGACCCGCAGGAAATCTGGTCGACGCAAGCCGGCGTCGCCGCTGAAGCCGTCACGCGCACGGGCCTGAACGGCACGTCGATCGCCGCGATCGGCATCACCAACCAGCGTGAAACCACGATCGTCTGGGATCGCGAGACGGGCCAGCCCGTGTACAACGCGATCGTCTGGCAGGATCGCCGCACGGCCGACTTCTGCGACTCGCTGAAGGCGCAGGGCTTCGAGGCGAAGGTGCGCGCGAAGACCGGCCTGCCGATCGATTCGTACTTCTCAGGGACCAAGATCCGCTGGATTCTCGACAACGTGCCGGGCGCGCGCGAGAAGGCCAAGCAGGGCAAGCTCGCGTTCGGCACCGTCGACAGCTGGCTCGTGTGGAACTTCACGAAGCACGAACTGCACGTGACCGACGTGACGAACGCGTCGCGCACGATGCTGTTCAACATCCACACGCGCGAGTGGGACAACGAACTGCTCGACATGCTCGACATCCCGCGCAGCATGCTGCCGGAAGTGAAGGCATCGTCGGAAATCTACGGCCACACGAAGACCACCGTGTTCGCGTCGAAGATCCCGCTCGCGGGCATCGCGGGCGACCAGCAGGCGGCGCTGTTCGGCCAGATGTGCACGACGTCCGGCATGGTGAAGAACACCTACGGCACCGGCTGCTTCCTGATGATGAACACCGGCGACAAGCCGATCGAATCGAAGAACAACCTCGTCACGACGATCGCCTGGCAGATCGGCGACAACGTGCAGTACGCGCTGGAAGGCAGCATCTTCATCGCGGGCGCGGTGGTGCAATGGTTGCGCGACGGCGTCGGCATCATCAAGTCGGCCGCTGAGATCGAAGCGCTCGCCGCGAGCGTGCCGCATACCGACGGCGTCTATCTCGTGCCGGCCTTCGCGGGCCTCGGCGCACCGCACTGGAACGCGCGGGCGCGCGGCTCGGTGTTCGGCGTCACGCGCGGCACGACCTCCGCGCACCTCGCACGCGCGGCGCTCGATTCGATCGCGTACCAGTCGCTCGACGTGCTGGCCGCGATGGAAGCCGACTCGGGCATCAGCATCGGCGAGTTGCGCGTCGATGGCGGCGCGAGCGCGAACGACCTGCTGATGCAGTTCCAGGCGGACCTGCTCGGCGTCGACGCGGTGCGTCCGCAGATCACCGAGACGACCGCGCTCGGCGCGGCCTACCTTGCGGGCCTCGCGATCGGCTACTGGAAGAACCTCGACGAAGTGCGCGACCAGTGGCAGCTCGATCGCCGCTTCTCGCCGTCGATGCCGAAGGAGCAGGTCGAACGCTGCATGTCGGGCTGGCAGCGTGCGGTGCGCGCCGCGAAGGCATGGGCCGACGACGCCCAGTAATCCTCAGACATCCAGACGAAATACAACAACACCGGCGGACCGCGCAACGCGCGAGTCCGCGATGACATACGAGAGACAACCATGTCACCTTATATTGCAGAGTTCATCGGCACAGCGATCCTCGTGCTGCTCGGCAACGGCGCGGTCGCAAACGTGCTGCTTGCAAAGACCAAGGGCAAAGGCGCGGACCTGATCGTGATCGTGATGGGCTGGGCGATGGCCGTGTTCGTCGCCGTCTACGTGACCGCGTCGTTCAGCGGCGCACACCTGAACCCGATCGTCACCATCAGTCTCGCGCTCGCGGGCAAGTTCGCGTGGTCGAAAGTCGGCGGCTACATCCTCGCGCAGATGCTCGGCGGGATGGCGGGCGCCTTGCTCGTGTGGCTCGCGTATCGCCAGCACTTCGCGAAGGAAGCCGATGCGGACCTGAAGCTCGCGGTGTTCTGCACGGCACCCGCGATCCGCAGCGTCACGCACAACGTGCTGACCGAAGCGATCTGCACGTTCGTGCTGATCCTCGGCGTGCTGTACCTCGCGTCGCCGCAGGTTGGTCTCGGCGCACTCGACGCACTGCCTGTCGGCCTGCTCGTGCTCGGCATCGGCATCTCGCTCGGCGGCCCGACCGGCTATGCGATGAGCCCCGCACGCGACCTGTCGCCGCGCATCATGCACGCGCTGCTGCCGATCCCCGGCAAGCGCGACAGCGACTGGCGCTATGCATGGGTGCCCGTCGTCGGCCCGCTGCTGGGCGGCGCCGCGGCGGCCGGCCTGTACCTGCGCCTGCACGCGATGGCCTGAACGCGGGCCTGAGACGAAGCGCGTGGCAATCGACCCGCGCGCGCTTCGGCAACAGGCTCGTTCGCCTGACCGCCGGCACGCCGGCATAGCGGCGCGGGTATCGCACCCGTGCCGCTTCTCCCCTCCTTCGCACCGTTCCCACGGTCCGTGGCGCGCGCCAGTTGCACATCGCGCGCATCGTTTCGCTACCTGCCGCCCGCCTCTCCGATCAGCGATTTCAGCTTCACGTTCACGTCCACCACTGCGGTCGGCGTCACGTCAGCCCCACGCTCGACCAGCATCCGCGCAACCCGCATTTCCTTGACGAACCCCGACGCGCGGCCGAACCCGCTCGCCGCGACGAGCCGCGCATCGGCGTCGAAATGGAAATGGATCTCCGCGTCGTCGCCGAGCACGCGCGCGACCGACCGCTCGCCGAGCGCCGGCTCACCGGCCACCTGCAACTGCGCGTCGTATTGATCCGACCAGAACCACGGCATCTCGCGATACGGCTCGTCGGCGCCGAGCATGTTGCGCGCGGCGACGCGCGCCTGGGTCTCGGCGCCGTGCCACGTCTCCTGCCTGACCGGCCGCCCCGACAACGCACTCGGAAACACCGCGACGTCGCCGGCCGCGTAGATGCCGCGCGCCGACGTCTCGAGCCGCGCGTTCACGACGATGCCGCGCTCGACTGCGAGGCCCGCATCGCGCGCCAGCTCGTCGGCCGGCTCGATGCCGATACCGGCGACGACCGTGTCGGCGATCAGCGTGTCGCCGTCGTCGAGCACGACGGCCAGCGCACCGCCCGCCGTGCGCTCGATCGCAACCGGCTTCCGGTTCACGCGAATGGCCACGCCCTGCCGTTCGTGAAGCGCGTGCACGCGCGCCGCGATCGTCTCCGGCACCGCGCGCCCGAGCAGGCGCGTCGCCGCATCGAGCACCGTCACGCGACAGCCGCGCAGTCGCGCCGACGCCGCGACTTCGAGACCGATGAAGCCGCCGCCGATCAGCACGATCCGCGCATCGGGCACGAGCCGCGCGCCGAGTGCCGTTGCGTCGTCGAGCGTGCGCAACGCAAACACGCCGTCGAGCGTCGCGCCCGGAATCGTCAGGCGACGCGCGCGGCCACCGGTCGCGAGCAGCAACGCGTCGTAGCCGAACACGCTGCCATCCGACACGCGCACTTCGCGTGCGCCCGGATCGATGCGCTCGACCGTCGCGACGACCGGCTCGATGCGATCGGCCGCCCACGCGTCCGGATCGCGCAACCGGCACTGCGCCGCGCTGCGCTCGCCGGTCAGCACGCCCTTCGACAACGGCGGCCGCTCGTACGGCAGGTGCGCCTCCGCGCCGATCAGCACGATCCGCCCGCCCCAGCCTGATTCGCGCAGCACCTGCGCCGCGCGGCCGCCCGCGTGGCCCGCGCCGACGATCGCCATCACCCGGTCGTTCGTCATCGCGTCACACCTCGATCAGGATGCGGCCGTCTTCGATCTTCGCGCGGTACGTGCGCAGCTTCTCGCAGGCGGGTGCGGACAGCGGCCGGCCGTCGCGGACGTCGAAGCGCCCGTTGTGCTTCGGGCATTCGATCACGTGGTCGATCACGAGCCCGTCCGCGAGATGCACGTGCTCGTGCGTGCACAGGCCGTCGCTCGCATAGACTTCGCCGTCGATGCGGTAGATCGCGTATGTGTGGCCGGCATGGTCGAAGCGCGCGACGTCTTCGTCGTCGATGTCGTCGAGCGCGCCGGTGTCGATCCATTGCGTCATGTTGCGTGTCTCCTGGGTGGGAAGGGTCGTTGTCGGTCACGCACGCGCGGCATCCGGCACGGGCCGCACGACGTAATCGGTCGGGTCGCGAGTCTGCCGGACCAGCGCCGGCACGATCTCCGCATACGCGGCCAGCGTGCTGCGGTACGGCGGCGGCATGTCCGCCTTCACCGCCTCGTGCAGCTTCGGCAGCGCGTGGAACGGCACCATCGGGAACATGTGGTGCTCGACGTGGTAGTTCATGTTCCAGTACAGGAAGCGGAACACCGGATTCATCATCACGGTCCGGCAGTTGCGGCGGTGATCGAGCACGTTCTCGGGCATCCCCGCGTGCTGCGTGAGGCCGAAATACAGGTATAGCCACGCGCCGTAGAGGCTCGGCAGCCCGATGTAGAGCAGCGGCAGGATCGTGCGCCAGTAGAGCGAAGCACCGGTCACGAGCGCGTACACCGCGAGATGGATGCGAGACTCGCGCACCACCTTCGGCCGTTCCGATTCGGGCACGTAGGTACGCTCGTCGTCGTCGAGCCGGCCGGTGAACGCAATCGCGATCATCTTGCGCAGCTCGCCGGCCACATGCTTCAGCGCGACGACGTTCAGCGCGAGCGAAAGCCAGTCGGTCGGCTTCGGCGCGGCGATTTCCGGATCGCGCCCGACGACCAGCGTATCGGTGTGATGGCGCGCATGGCTCCAGCGCCATGCCGTCGCGCGGCGGAACACCTGGAACGACGCGACCTGGTACAGCACGTCGTTCATCCAGCGCGTGCGGAACGCGGTGCCATGCCCGCATTCGTGCCAGCGCGAGTCGGCCGGGCTGCAGTAGAGCGTGCCGTACACGAAGAACGCGGGGATCGCCCACGCCGAATGCGCGCGCCACGCCAGCCATGCGAGCACGCCACTGATCGCGATCGCCGCGTACCAGAGCAGCGTGTCGCGGATCGCGCGCGCGTCGCCGCGCTGCATCAGCTGCTTCATCAGCGGCCGCGGCACCGCGCACCGGTACCACTCGGCGTTGACGAGCCCGGCCGCGTGCGCGCGCTCGCCGGCACCGCCGATCATCCGGTATTCCTGACGGCGCGCCGCCGTGCGGTCGTGCGCCTGGTCGTCGAGATGAACCACGTGCGTCTCCTTGATTCCTTGTCCGTAGGAAGCGCGGCAAGCGCTTCGGCATGGAATCAAAATTAGGCCCGCGGCCGCCTCCGCTCAATCGAAACGTTGACGAAATTTCGCCATCGCTTTAGCGTTCCTCGCATCGCCACGTCTCGATGGCGACACCACGATGGAGACAACCATGGCAGGCGAATCCGGGCCGCGCTGGCGCAAGCGCACCGCGCGCTTCGACGAGATCGCGGCGCTCGCCGGGGTCAGCACGACCACCGTCGACCGCGTGCTGAACGAGCGCGGCAGCGTGTCGGCGCAGGCGCGCGAACGCGTGGTGGCGGCTGCGCGGCAGCTCGGCGTGCCGCGTCAGCTGCCCGACACGCGGCACGGGCTGATCCATGTCGACGTGCTGCTGCCGGATACCGACGCAGCATTCTTCCGGCGGCTGCAACTGGCGCTGCAGCGCTCGCTGCAGATGCTCGACCGGCGCGTGGTCGTGCACCGGACGATCCTGCCCGCCGCCGACGACGAGCGGGCCGCCGCGCTGATCGAAAAGCCCGCGTACCGACGCGCGGCACTGATCGTGACGGCGCGCGACACGGCCCGTGTACGCGACGCGCTGGCCGGCGCGATCGCGCGCGGCGAGACCGTCGTCACGATGGTCACCGATATCGGCGGCGTCGACCGCGTGCACTTCGCGGGCATCGACAACTACCGGGCCGGGCGCACGGCCGGCTACTACATCGGCCGCCTGGCGGCACGCCCCGGCCGCGTGCTGCTGCTCGGCGGGCGCATGGGCTACCGCGCGCACGCCGACCGGATGGCCGGCTGCCGAGACCAGCTCACCGAAGCGTTCGCCGCCGTCCGCTGCGACGACGACCCGGTCGAAACGCTCGACCAGGACGACCGCTGCTACCGCGCTGTGACGAAGGCGCTGCAGGCGCACGACGACGTGGTCGCGATCTACAACAGCGGCGCCGGTTCGGCCGGCATCGAAGCGGCGCTGCGCAAGGCCGGCGCCACCGGCCGGGTCGTGTGGATCGGCCACGAGATGATCGACCTGCATCGCACCTTCATCGAAGCCGGCGCGATGGACCTCGCGATCGACCAGGATCCGGACGGCCAGGTGATTTCCGCGCTGCAACACGTGCTGCATGCGTGCGGGATCGTCGAACAGCCGCCGCCGGCCGACCCGGTCGAATTCCGCGTGTTCTGTCCGGCGAACGTGAGGACCAGCGCCTACCTGCCAGCCTGAATCCCGCCGCTGGGTGAAGCGTTTGTCGCACCGTCTGTCGCACCGCATGCGCGTTGCGAAAAAATCGACCGCCGCATTGGCGATTTTTCGCCAACGTTTGTCATGCAGCCCGCGCCGCGCATCCGTACATTGGGCAGCCAATCCCATGACAACGGCGGACAGGAGACGATGGCTGAACCGATCCTCATCGGCGTGAACCTCGACGGCGTGCTCGAACACGACGGCCTGCCGTTGCCCGCCCCCGCCGAACGCTTCCGGAGGGTCGCCGACGCCGGTGCATTCGACTACGTCGAAAAGAACCCGGCGCGCGGCGAGGACCTGTCGCCGTATTTCGCGCTGGTCGAACGCCACGCGCTGCCGATTCGCGTGATCGGCGGCATCTGGTGCGCGGGCCGCGACGAAGCACACGTCGCCGAAATCGTCGACGCGGGTGCGCGCTTCGGCAGCACGGTGCTCAACTGCCAGTTGCTCGCGCATCACGCGGACGGTCATCCGCTGTCGGATCGCGAAGTCGCCGATTTCTACCTGCGCACTTACGAGCGCGGCGAGCCGGCCGGTTGCCTGCCGAGCCTCGAAGTGCACGTCGACATGTGGAGCGAGGATTTCACACGCATCGCGCGCGTCGCGCGGCATGTCGAGCAGGCCGGCGCGCCGTTCCGGATCACGCTCGATCATTCGCACCTGCTGTTCAAGATCGGCAATCGCGCCGAACTCGATGCATCGGGCCTGCGCGAAGCGGCCGACGGCGGCCGCCAGATGCTCGACCCTGCGTCGCCCGACGCCCTCTACACCGACTGGATCGCGCGCGGCTGGGTCCGGCATGCGCATGCGCGCAGCGTGATGCCGAACAATCCGGATAACCCTTGGATGCGCCGCGCCGACGGCAGGCCCGGGCGCGGCATCCAGTATCCGTTCGTCGCGCCCGCACCGGGCGCCTATCACGGCGCATGGCGCGCGGCGGCGCTCGACACGTGGAAGGCCGCGCTTCGGCACTTGCTGGAATCGCAGGTCCACGCACAACCGTCGCGACTCGAACAGATCAGCTGCGAGTTCATCCCGTTCCCCGACTACGGCGGCGGCGCGCGCTATTCGATCTTCGACAACAACGTCGCGTGCGCGCACTGGCTGCGCGACACGTGGCATGCCCTCGCCGCGCCGTCGACAGCCGGCCTCGCGCGCACCGGCACCTGATTCGAACCCGCCCCCACTCGAACCCCAAGGACAGAACGATGACGCAAGCCTTCCATTTTTCGCTGAACCGGATGAGCGCGCCGCGCTTGCCGCTCGACCGTTACGTCGCGCTGTGCAAGCGCCTCGGCGTCGACACGATCGAGATCCGCAACGATCTCGACGGCGTCGAGATCGCCGACGGCACGCCGGCCGCCACCGTGCGCGCGACGGCCGAAGCCGGTGGCGTAACGATCCTGACGATCAACGCGTTGCAGCGCTTCGAGCAATGGAGCGCCGAGCGCGCGGACGAGGCGACCGTGCTGGCCGACTACGCGACGCAATGCGGCGCGCGTGCGCTGGTGCTGTGCCCGACCAACAGCCGGAGCGACACGCGCAGCGCGGACGTGCGCCACGCCGATCTCGTGAAAGCGCTGAAGGCGCTCAAGCCGATCCTCGCCGCGCGCGGCCTGCTCGGCTTCATCGAGCCGCTCGGCTTCGAGGAATGCGCGCTGCGCCGCAAGTCGGATGCGGTGAAAGGCATCTACGACGCGGCGGGAGAACAGGTGTTCCGGCTCGTGCACGACACGTTCCACCACCACCTGTCGGGCGAGGACATCTTCTTCCCGAACCTGACGGGCCTCGTCCACATCTCCGGCGTCGAGGAAGACGACCTGCCGGTCGACCGGATGCGCGACGGCCACCGCGTGCTGGTCGGCGGCGCCGACCGGCTCGGCAATATCCGGCAACTGCGCGAACTGCTCGCGCGCGGCTACCGCGGCGCGTTCTCGTTCGAGCCGTTCGCCAACGAAATCGCCGAAGCCGACGACATCGAGGATCGGCTGCGGGCGAGCATCGACTACGTGCGCGGCGAACTGGCGGATCAATGACAGCCGCCACGGCACACGGTCGACTCAAGCCGCGTACCGATGGAAAACCACCAAATCAACAGGAGAACGGAATGATCGAATTCGCGTTGTTCGGCGCGGGACGAATCGGCAAGATCCACGCGGCGAATCTCGCGCGCCATCCGGGCGCGAAGCTGAAGTACGTGGTCGACCGGCACGCGCCGTCGGCCGACACGCTGGCCCACGCGCACGGCGCGCAGGTGGCCGACGTCGAGCGCGCGCTCGGCGATCCGGCTGTCCAGGCCGTGGTGATCGCATCGAGCACCGACACGCATGCGGACCTGATCGTCGCGGCCGCGAATGCGGGCAAGGCCGTGTTCTGCGAGAAGCCCGTCGACCTGACCGTCGAGCGCTCGCGTGCGTGCGCGGACGTCGTCCGGCGCAGCGGCGTGACCTGCATGATCGGCTTCCAGCGCCGCTTCGATCCGACCTTCGCCGCGCTGAAGGCACGTGTCGAGCGCGGCGAGATCGGTGCGCCGGAAATGCTGGTCGTCACGAGCCGCGACCCGGGCGCACCGCCCGTCGACTACATCCGCAGCTCGGGCGGCATCTTCAAGGACATGCTGATCCACGATTTCGACGTGTTCCGCTGGATTCTCGGCGACGAAGCGCAGACGCTGCACGCAACCGGCAGTTGCCTGACCGATCCGGCCGTGCAAGACGCAGGCGACATCGATTCGACTGCCGTGACGATCCGCACGCGGCGCGGGCTGCTGTGCCAGATCAACACGTCGCGGCGCGCCGCGTACGGCTACGACCAGCGTTTCGAACTGCTCGGCAGCAACGGGATGCTGCAGGCCGGCAACGTGCGGCCGACCGAGGTGAGCGCGTGGCTCGCGGGCGGCATCGCGACGGATGTGCCGGAGCCGTTCTTCCTCGAGCGCTACCGGCATGCGTACGCGGCCGAGATCGCGCACTTCGTCGACGCGCTGCGCGACGGCACGCCGGTCAGGACGACGATCGACGACGGGCTCGCCGCGCTCGAACTGGCCGAGGCCGCGATGACGTCGTGGAAAACGGGGCGCGTGATCGAGCTGTAACGCGACCGCTGGCAGGCGGCGGCGCACCGCGCCAGCGGGCCGCCGCCGGACGATCGGTCGCCCCTCTGGACGACACGTTGCGAGCACGCGGCCGCATCGGGAAAATTTGCCGAAGCGTCGCGCGGCGTATGCGTGAAAGCACGTATGATGGCGAATTGATCTGCGTCGCCGACATCCCGCTTTTCACCACCATGCTCGATCACCTCATCTGCGACTGCGACGGCGTGCTCGTCGACAGCGAAGTCATTGCCGACCGCGTGCTGCTCGACACGCTGTCCGCCACGTTTCCGAATCTCGATTTCGAAGCCGCCGCGAAGTCGGCGTTCGGCCAGCAGACGTCGCGCTTCCTGGCGGGAATCGAATCCCGCTTCGGGATCGAGATGCCGGCCAATTTCATCGAGACCATCGAGCACAACATCGAGAGCGCGCTGGCGCAGTCGCTCGCGCCGATCACCGGCGTGCGCGACGCATTGCTGAAGGTGAGCCTGCCGGCGGCCGTCGTGTCGAACAGCCGGCTCGCGCGCGTGCGCAGCTCGCTGAAGCGCGCGTCGCTCACCGAGATCTTCGGCGAGCGCGTGTTCAGCTCCGAGCAGGTGGCGCGGCCGAAGCCCTACCCCGACGTCTACCTGCATGCGGCGCACACGCTCGGCGTCGCGCCGGAACGCTGCATCGTCGTCGAGGACAGCGTGTCGGGGTTGAATGCCGCGCGTGCGGCGGGCATGAAGACGATCGCGTTCGTCGGCGCGAGCCACATCCCCGACAACTACGCGGACGCGCTGCGCGCGATGGGCATCACGCGGATCATGCGCAAGATGGACGAACTGCCGGCCTTCGTCGAAGCCGGCATACGCGGCGAATTCGGGGACGTACAGTCCTGACGGTCGTGCCGGCCCGATCACGCTGATCGGGCCGATCCGGCGTGCGCCGGTTCACGCACGCCGTGCCACGGGCGCGCGAACGCGCCCGCCTTCCCTTCCCTCAGGCCGGTTCGCAGCAGCGCTCGCGCGCAGCGGCCAGCGCCTCGCGGAACTCGACGAGTTCCGCGATCGTCAGCATCGGCAGCCCGTGCTGTTGCGCAAAACGCTCGACATCGTCGCCGCGCGTCATCGTGCCGTCCGGATTCATCAGCTCGCACAGCACGCCGGCCGGCTTCAGGCCCGCGAGGATCGACAGGTCGACCGTGCCTTCGGTATGACCGCGGCGTGCCAGCACGCCGCCCGGTTGCGCACGCAACGGAAACACGTGGCCGGGGCGCACGATGTCGTGCGGCTTCGCCCCTTCGGCGATCGCCGCGCGGATCGTCGTCACGCGATCGGCCGCCGATACGCCCGTATGCACGCCTTCGCGTGCCTCGATCGAAACGGTGAACGCGGTGCCGTTGCGGCTCTCGTTGGTCTGCACCATCGGCGGCAACTCGAGCGCGCGCACCGTGTCGTCGGTCAGGCACAGGCACACGATGCCGCTGCACTCGCGGATCAGCAGCGCCATCGTCTCGGGCGTGATGCGCTCGGCAGCAACGATCAGGTCGGCTTCGTTCTCGCGGTCGTGGTCGTCCTGCAGCACGACCGCACGGCCTGCGCGCATCGCTTCGAGCGCGGCGGCGATGCGCGGCGGCACCGGTTCGGAATCCAGCAACGGGAGATCGGCAAAGGCGTCGGCGGGTGCCGACGAAATGGACATCAAGGACATGTGAAACGCTCCTCGCAAAGACGATTTGGGCGAAAAACGTTTCAGGGCATTGCAAACAGACAGAACGACAACCCGCTTCGCATGCATCGCGAAGCGGCCCTGGCGGACATGACTATCTGCACATCTTCTCTCATCCGGACTGTGACCGTCGGCTCTGGCATTCGACCAGATCTGCTGACCCCGCGCGGATGCGCGGGCGCTCGCGGGCTCGCCGGCTTACGCCAGCCTACCGCCGGTGGGGAATTTCGCCCCGCCCTGAAGACGCACTGATTGCCGGATGGGCCAACCCCATCAACGGCGGGCCAAGCATACAACAGCTGCGCGCGCGGCGCAGCGAACATCACCTAAAACCTTACTGACGACTCCGTCTAACGGCATCGTCCGAACGGCCGACGGACGACCCGCGATCTCGCCCGAACGACGAAAACGCGGCCCGCTTCCGTGCGGCCTGCGCGATCAGCCAGCCGCGTGCGCGGCATGTGCCGCGTGCGCCGCGTCGGGCACGAGCCAGCGCGGCGGCACCTCGGGGCTCACCGTCACGCGAAACGCGCGCGCCTCGCTGTCGCCCGGGTTGCGCAGGCTGTACGGCTGGTCGGCATCGAACACGATCGCGTCGCCGGTCGCGAGCAACTGGCGGCGGTCATGCACGCTGACTTCGAGCGTGCCTTCGCTGACGACGAGGTTGACCGTCGTACCGGGCGCGCGGCGTGCGCCGGCCTCCGTATGCAGCGGCGCGATCCGCAGCTCGTGGAATTCGGCCGCAGCCGGCTCGCCTTCCGGGTACAGCGCGCGCGCCGAGAAGCGGCCGTTCGAGCTGACGACGCGCGACGCGCGCTCGGCCGCCAGATGCTCGAAGCCGTTCACCGCATGGCGGCGCAGGAATGCGGCGACCGATACCTTCAGCGCCGCGGCGATCTTGCAGAGCACCTTGATCGACGGCACGCTGCGCGCCGACTCGATCTGCGCGAGCATCGCGCGCGACACGCCGGACAACCGTGCGAGCGCATCGAGCGACAACTGCCGCTCGGCGCGCAACCGCGCGAGGTTCACGCCGACGACCTGCTCGAGCACGTCGAGCGACGCAGCGGCCCGCGCATCGACGGCATTGCCGGACTCGAAGGAAGACAGGTCGCGCACGAGCGCCAGGGATGAAGACATAGCATTGCCTCCGGGCCGCTTGTGCAGCCCTGCGTATGGGGTAAGCCGGGATCGGAATCGGGTTGCGCCAGCAACGGCGCGTATCGAGACGCTATCACCCGGCCCTGCACCGGCAAACGAAGTTATCTTCACACCGTTATCAGCATCGCGGAGGAATGCGTTTCTCGCGAACCTTTTCCTGCCGCTATCGCGTCGCGCAGGCGCCGCTCATTCGCCGCTCATTGCGCCGCCGGCGCCGCGCCGCGTGCCGGCCCGCGCGCATCGAGCCGCATCGCGAACCACGTGACGACGAGCGCCGCGACCGTCACCGCGACGGCGACCCACGGCAGCGCATCGAGCGCGAGGCCGCGATCCAGCGCAAAGCCGCCGAGCCACGCACCGAGCGCATTGCCGACGTTGAACGCACCGATGTTCAGCGTCGACGCGAGATGCGGCGCGCTCGCGGCCTTTTCGACCATGCGCGCCTGCAGCGGCGGCACCGTCGCGAACGCGGCGATCCCCCACGCGAACACGGTCACGGCCGCCGCGACCGGATAGTGGCTCGTCTTCGCGAACACGACCATCACCGCGATCAGTGCGACGAGGATCGCGATCAGCGACGGCATCAGCGCGCGGTCGGCGAGCTTGCCGCCCAGCGTGTTGCCGATCGTGAGCCCCGCGCCGAACAACACGAGGATCAGCGCGACCGCGCGCGGCGAATAGCCCGACACGGACTGGAGGATCGGCGCGATGTACGTGAACACGACGAACACGCCGCCGAAGCCGAGCACCGTCATCAGCAGCGCGAGCCACACCTGCGGCTCCTTCAGCACGCGCACTTCGTGGCCGAGGCCGACCGGCCCGCTGTCGTGGCGGTTCGGCACGAGCGCGGCGACACCGCCGAGCGCCAGCACGCCGAGCGCGGCGACGATCCAGAACGACGCGCGCCAGCCGAGCAACTGACCGACGAACGTGCCGAACGGCACGCCGAGCACGTTCGCCAGCGTGAGCCCCGTGAACATCAGCGCGATCGCGCTCGCGCGCTTGTCGGTCGGTACGAGCGATGCGGCGACCACCGCGCCGATCCCGAAGAACGACCCGTGCGCGAACGACGTGACGACGCGCGCGACCATCAGCATCGCGTAGCCGGACGCGGTCGCGCACAGCACGTTGCCGACGATGAAGATCGCCATCAGCAACTGCAGCGCGGCCTTGCGCGGCATGCGGCTCGTCAGCACCGCGAGCAGCGGCGCGCCGGCCGCGACGCCGAGCGCGTAGCCGGTCACGAGCAGCCCGGCCGACGGCAGCGACACGGCCAGATCCTGCGCGACTTCGGGCAACAGGCCCATGATGATGAATTCGGTGGTGCCGATGGCGAAGGCGCTGATCGCGAGCGCCAGCAAGGGAATGGGCATGAGGTTCTCCGGGAAGCGGCGGGTGCGGCGCCCGGTCGGTGCCGCACCGCACCAAAATGCGGGATGTGCGCGCATTGTCCCGAATACGCCTATATTTGATAATTGGCGTGGCATTTGAACCATTTTCAAAAATTTCTGGAAAATCCGATGGATCGACTGGGCGATATCCGGCTGTTCGTCGAGGCTGCCGACCTGGGCAGCCTGTCGGCGGCCGGGCGCAAGCTGAACCTCACGCCGGCCGCCGCCAGCGCGCGCCTCGCGAAGCTCGAGGCGAAGGTCGCGACGCGCCTGTTCGAGCGCTCGACGCGGCAGTTGCGGCTCACCGACGAAGGCCGGCTGTACCTGAACTGCTGCCGGCAGGCGCTGCAGGCGCTCGACGACGCGGACGCGATGCTGCAGGAAGGCCGCAACGTGGTCGGCGGCAAGGTGCGGCTGTCGTCGACGTCCGACTTCGGCCGCAACCAGCTGCTCGACTGGCTCGACGAATTCACGACGCTGCACCCCGACGTCACGTTCTCGCTGACGGCGTCCGATTCCGCGTCGAACCTGTGGCAGGATGAAATCGACCTCGCGATCCGCTTCGCCGCGCCGCCCGACGGCGCGCTGATCGCCCGCCGGCTCGCCGCGAACCGGCGCGTGCTGTGCGCAGCGCCGTCGTTCGTCGAGCGGCACGGCATGCCGGCCGATCCACACGATCTGGCCCGCTTTCCGTGCAACGTGATCACGATCGCGTCGGGGCCGATGAACAGCTGGCGCTTCACGCGCGGCGACGAGACGCAGACCCACACGGTGCCGATGTCGACCGCGTTCGAGACCAACGACGGCGGCCTCACCCGCGAATGGACGCTGCGGGGCCACGGCATTGCGCTGAAGTCGCTGTGGGACATCGCCGACGACGTCCGTGCGGGGCGGCTGCGCGTGCTGCTGCCCGACTGGCGGCACCAGGATGCGCCGCTGCACGCGATCTATCACAGCAAACGCTACATGGCGCCGCGCGTGCGCGTGCTGCTCGACTTCCTCGCCGAACGCTTCGCGCGCGAGGAAGCCGCGCTGGAAGACCTGCTGAACGCGTGCCGCTGACGGCCGGCGCACGGCCCGGCCAGGGTCGGAACCCGACGTGCACCGTCGCGCGGCCGCAACCCGCCGGGCGCTCCCGACAGCGTGAAAAGCTATAATGAAAGGCTTTCCCGACGGCTTTTCATGCGCGATGCACGCGAGATGCGTGCAAGGCGGCACGCCCGCCCCTGCGCGGCGCGGCATGCGCCAGGCACGGCCGTCCCGATTCACCCTATAGACGACGCCCCCAGGTCAACCACTGCGAACGGCGAACCCCCATGACCAAGAAAGTTTACGTAAAGACCTTCGGCTGCCAGATGAACGAGTACGACTCGGACAAGATGGTGGACGTGCTGAATGCGGCCGAAGGCCTCGAAAAGACCGATACGCCGGAAGACGCGGACATCATCCTGTTCAACACGTGCTCGGTGCGTGAAAAGGCGCAGGAGAAGGTGTTCTCCGATCTCGGCCGCGTGCGCGAACTGAAGGAAGCGAAGCCGGATCTGCTGATCGGCGTCGGCGGCTGCGTCGCGAGCCAGGAAGGCGCGTCGATCGTGTCCCGCGCACCGTACGTCGACCTGGTATTCGGCCCGCAGACCCTGCACCGCCTGCCGCAGATGATCGACGCGCGCCGCACGAGCGGCCGCTCGCAGGTCGACATCACGTTCCCCGAAATCGAGAAGTTCGACCACCTGCCGCCCGCGCGCGTCGAGGGCCCGAGCGCGTTCGTGTCGATCATGGAAGGCTGCTCGAAATACTGCAGCTACTGCGTGGTGCCGTACACGCGCGGCGATGAAGTGTCGCGCCCGCTCGACGACGTGCTGACCGAAGTGGCCGGCCTCGCCGACCAGGGCGTGCGCGAAGTCACGCTGCTCGGCCAGAACGTGAACGCGTACCGCGGCGCGCTGACGGCCGGCTCGTCGGAAATCGCCGATTTCGCGACGCTGATCGAATACGTCGCCGACATCCCCGGCATCGAGCGGATCCGCTATACGACGTCGCACCCGAAGGAATTCACGCAGCGCCTGATCGACACCTACGCGAAGGTGCCGAAGCTCGTGAGCCACCTGCACCTGCCGGTCCAGCACGGTTCCGACCGCATCCTGATGGCGATGAAGCGCGGCTACACGGTGCTCGAATACAAGTCGGTGATCCGCAAGCTGCGCGCGATCCGCCCGGACCTGTCGCTGTCGACCGACATGATCGTCGGCTTCCCCGGCGAGACCGAGGACGATTTCGACAAGATGATGGCGCTCGTGCACGACATGAGCTACGACACCAGCTTCTCGTTCATCTACAGCCCGCGCCCCGGCACGCCGGCCGCGAACCTGCACGACGACACGCCGCGCGAAGTGAAGCTCAAACGCCTGCAACATCTGCAGGCGACCATCGAGGAAAACGTCGCGCGCATCAGCCAGTCGATGGTCGGGAAGGTCGAGCGGATCCTCGTCGAGGGCCCGTCGCGCAAGGACCCGAACGAACTCGCGGGCCGCACCGAGAACAACCGGGTCGTGAATTTCCCGGCGCCGCTCGCGTCGCACCCGCGCCTGATCGGCCAGATGATCGACGTGAAGATCAACCATGCGTATCCGCATTCGCTGCGCGGCGAGCTCCTGCTCGTCAGCGACGACGCGAGCGCGGCCACCCACTGACTGACGCTCAACAGGAACCCGACGCCACTTTGAAGCCGACCCAAGCACTGGAATTCGTCGCGCCGCGCGACGACAACGCGCGCCTCGCCAACCTCTGCGGCCCGCTCGACGAGAACCTGCGGCAGATCGAACAGGCGCTCGACGTCACGCTGTCGCGGCGCGGCCACCGGATCGCGATCCGCGGTCGCGGCGCCAAGCTCGCGCTCGCCGCGCTCGAGAACTTCTACAACCGCGCGCGCGATGCGCTGTCGGTCGACGACATCCAGCTCGCGCTGGTCGAAGTGCGCCACACGTCCGGCAACGGGCGCCAGGACACGCTCGACGTGCGCTTCCGCGGCGACCCCGACCATCCGTTCGACGACCCCATCGTTCAGCTCGACGCCAGCGAGCCGGACGAGGAGCCTGCACCGAAGCTCTACACGCGGCGCGCCGACCTGCGCGGCCGCACGCCGGCGCAGCGCGAATACCTGAAGCAGATCCTGTCGCACGACGTGACGCTCGGCGTCGGGCCGGCCGGCACCGGCAAGACCTACCTCGCGGTCGCGTGCGCGGTCGACGCGCTCGAGCGCGACCAGGTCAAGCGGATCGTGCTGACACGCCCGGCCGTCGAGGCCGGCGAGCGGCTCGGCTTCCTGCCGGGCGATCTCGCGCAGAAGGTCGACCCGTACCTGCGTCCGCTGTACGACGCGCTGTACGACCTGCTCGGCTTCGACAAGACGGCGAAGATGTTCGAGCGCCAGATGATCGAGATCGCACCGCTCGCGTACATGCGCGGCCGCACGCTGAACCACGCGTTCATCATCCTCGACGAGGCGCAGAACACGACGCCCGAACAGATGAAGATGTTCCTCACGCGGATCGGCTTCGGCTCGAAGGCGGTCGTGACCGGCGACACGAGCCAGGTCGACCTGCCGCGCGGCCACAAGAGCGGCCTCGTCGAGGCACAGCAGGTGCTCAGCGGCGTGCGCGGCATCGCGCTCACGCGCTTCACGAGCGCGGACGTCGTGCGCCATCCGCTCGTCGCGCGCATCGTCGAGGCGTACGACGAGTTCCACGCGCAGCACCAGGACGGCTGACCGGCCGGCGGCGCCTGCGCGCCGCTTGCCTGACAGCCCGGCCCGGCCCGCCAGACGGCGCGCCGGGCTTTTTTTCGCCTGCGCGAATTCGGGTGCGATCGGCCGTTTGGTGTATCCTCAACGCGTCCTAATCGCCGCACGCGTCATGAAATCCTCCCGTTCCCGCAAGTCGGGGCGCGCCCAGTCCGCCGCGCCCGCCTCCCCCCGCCTTTCGCTGTTCGATGCGAAGGGCAAGGCCCGGACCGTCAACGCGCAAGGGCTGCGAATCGACTTCCCGGATGGCCGCAGCCTGATGTTCGACCTGTCGGGCAGTTCGGGAGAAGCCGCCGTTGCGATCGTCGCGCAGCACAACGATCCGGCGATGCGCGCGAAGCTCGCGCTGCAGCCCGAACACTACGACAGCGTGACGCTGCACGTCGGTGCCGAGCCCGCGCCGCGCGAAGACGACACCGAAGACGCGCTGCGCGAGCCGGAGCTCGACCTGTCCGTGCAGTACGGCGACGAGATCACGAGCGACGTGCGCAAGACTTGCCCCAAGCGCAAGCTGATCGCCGAATGGATCGAGCCGGCGCTGTTCGCCAGCGCGCAGCTCACCGTGCGCTTCGTCGGCGAAGAAGAAGGCCGCACGCTGAACGCCGGCTACCGCCACAAGGACTACCCGACCAACGTGCTGACCTTCGCGTACGACGCGGCGCCCGACGGCACCGTGATCGGCGACCTCGTGCTGTGCTGCCCGGTCGTCGAGAAGGAAGCGCACGACCAGGGCAAGTCGCTCACGGCCCATTACGCGCACCTGCTGGTGCACGGCGCGCTGCACGCGCAAGGCTACGACCACGAGACGAGCGACGAGGACGCGGCCGAAATGGAAGCGCTCGAAGTCGATATTCTCGCGAAGCTGGGCTTCCCGAACCCGTACCAGTAAGCCGTCCGCACGATGCGCAACGCCGCGACGCTCCCGCCCGCCTACCCGCCGTCGATCGGCGACGGGCGCCTGCTGACGGAAGACGAGCTCGCGGCCTCGCTCGCGCACACGATGCGCGACTGGGACGGCCAGCAGGATCTCTGGCTGTTCGGCTATGGCTCGCTGATCTGGAACCCGGGGTTGCCGACCATCGCCGCCGTGCGCGGCAAGGTGCACGGCTATCATCGCGGGCTCTACCTGTGGTCGCGCGTGAACCGCGGCACACCCGAACGCCCGGGCCTCGTGCTCGCGCTCGATCGCGGCGGCTCGTGCTCGGGCATCGCGTTCCGGCTCGCCGGCCCGACCGCGCAGCCGCACCTCGAAACGTTGTGGAAGCGCGAGATGCCGATGGGTTCGTACCGGCCCGCGTGGCTGCCGTGCTCGCTCGAGAACGGCGAACGCGTGAACGCGCTCGCGTTCGTGATGCGCCGCGACGCGCCGACCTATACGGGCAAGCTGTCCGATCCCATCGTGAAGGAAGTGTTCGGCTGCGCGGCCGGCCGCTACGGCACGACGCTCGACTACGTGAGCCGCACGGTCGACGCGCTGCGTGCGAGCGGCATCCCCGATCGCGCACTCGAAGGGCTGCTCGCGCGATGCCGGTGACGCGGCACAGCGCCCGGCTTGCCGCCACGCGCTGCCGCGCCGGGTGCGGATTCGAGCGAGGGCATGACCGATGAAACCGTCACGCTGGTCGCGCTGCAAGGTCGGCGCGCTGCTCGTCGCCGCGAGCATCGCGCTGTCCGGCTGCGGAATCCTTGGCTGCGGCGGCGCCGCGACCAACGGTGCGGCCGCCGGCGGCTGCTCGGCCGGCATGCGGTTCTGATCCACGCCCCGGCGGCGAAGCCCGCGTGCGGCAGAATGCCGCCGCTGGCCGCCTCGGCCGGCCGCTTTCCCGCGTCACGGTTCCCGGCCCCTTCCGCACCCGTTTTTTGCCGCCGCTGCCCCGCCGGCCTTTTCTGAGATAGGATGGAACCGAGGACGATGTCGCGCCCGGCGCGACCGTTCCCGAGCGGGGCCCGCGCGCGCTGCCCACCCTGGCCGTGCGGCCGGTGTGACACGGTCGCGTCGTGCCCTTGGTGTATCCTTGCCTACTCCGTGACAGCGCGCTCCGGCATGACCCGGGCGCACCACCATGAACGATTCGTATCCCAGTCGTAAGTCAACCGACAAACCGCAAGAAAAGCGCTCGCTCCTCGAGCGCCTGACCGACTTCATCTCGCCCGAGCCCGAATCCCGCGGCGAGTTGCTGGAAATCCTCCAGGACGCCCACGAACGCAACCTGATCGACGCCGATTCGCTGTCGATGATCGAAGGCGTGTTCCAGGTGTCCGACCTGTGCGCGCGCGACATCATGGTGCCGCGCGCCCAGATGGACGCGATCAACATCGCGGACAAGCCCGAAGATTTCATCCCGTTCGTCCTCGAGAAGGCGCACTCGCGCTACCCCGTGTACGAGGAGAACCGCGACAACGTCATTGGCGTGCTGCTCGCGAAGGATCTGCTGCGTTTCTATGCCGAAGAGGAATTCGACGTGCGCGGGATGCTGCGCCCGGCCGTGTTCATTCCCGAATCGAAGCGCCTGAACGTGCTGCTGCACGACTTCCGCGTGAACCGCAACCACCTCGCGATCGTCGTCGACGAATACGGCGGCGTCGCGGGCCTGATCACGATCGAGGACGTGCTCGAGCAGATCGTCGGCGACATCGAGGACGAATACGACTTCGACGAGGAAGCCGGCAACATCATCTCGGGGCCCGATGGCCGCTACCGCGTGCGCGCGCTCACCGAGATCGAACAGTTCAACGAGACGTTCGGCACCGATTTCCCCGACGACGAAGTCGACACGATCGGCGGGCTGATCACGCATCATTTCGGCCGCGTCCCGCATCGCGGCGAGAAGCTGCAGCTCGGCAACCTCGTGTTCGAGATCCAGCGCGGCGATGCGCGCCAGGTTCACGTACTGCTGGTGCGCCGCAACCCGCTCGCCAGCCGTCGCGCCGAAACCTCGCACGAGGACTGACCGTCGCGCGCCAGCCGCGCATTCCACAACCGCTCGCCCACTTTCGCTTCACATGGACGATCCGATCCTGTCCCGCCCGGCTGGCGGCCTGCTCGCGCCGACACCCGGCCGCGCGCTGCCGCGCTGGCACTACCCGGCCGCGCTGCTCGCCGGCGCAGCCAATACGCTCAGCTTCGCACCGACGCCGCATGGCGGCTGGCTGCAACTCGTCGTATTCGTCTGGTTTTTCGCGCAGCTCACGCGCACCGCGAGCTGGCGCAGCGCCGCGCTCACCGGCGGCGCGTTCGGCTTCGGCAACTTCATCACCGGCATCTGGTGGCTCTACATCAGCATGCACGTGTACGGCGAGATGGCCGCGCCGCTCGCGGGCGGCGCGCTCGTGCTGTTCTCGCTGTACCTGTCGCTGTACCCGGCGTTCTCCGCCGGGCTGTGGTCGTTCTGCGCGGGCCATGCGTGGCATCGCCGCACGCGCGACCCTCGGCCGTTCTCGCCGACCTGGCATGGCGCATTCGCGTTCGCGAGCGCCTGGGCACTCGGCGAATGGCTGCGCGGCACC
Source organism: Burkholderia sp. Ac-20349 (assembly GCF_017104865.1). Classification (NCBI taxonomy): domain Bacteria; kingdom Pseudomonadati; phylum Pseudomonadota; class Betaproteobacteria; order Burkholderiales; family Burkholderiaceae; genus Burkholderia; species Burkholderia sp. Ac-20349. The sequence goes on along the minus strand of NZ_JAAGPM010000048.1, from coordinate 2,822 downwards.
GTCCTCACCGGCTTCCCGTGGCTCGCCAGCGGCTATCCGCAGGTCGACGGCCCGTTCGCGGGCTTCGCGCCGGTCGCCGGCGTGTACGGGATCGCGTGGGTGCTCGCGCTGTTCGCCGCGCTCGTCGTGCAGGCGCTCGCCGCCGCCCGGCCGTCGCCGCTCGCCGAACCCCGTGCCGGCAATGCGCGCATACGCATCGCCGCGCCGGCCGGCATCGCGCTCGCGCTGATCGCGGCCGGCCTCGGCCTGTCGCAGGTCACGTGGACCGTGCCCGCGAATGCACCGCTCACCGTGCGGCTGCTGCAGGGCAACGTGAAGCAGGACATCAAGTTCGAGGAAGCGGGCATCGACGCGGCGATCAAGATGTACACGCAGATGATCATCGAGAAGCCCGCCGACCTGATCGTCACGCCCGAAACCGCGATCGCGGTGATGATCCAGGAGCTGCCCGAGCCGTTCGCCGTCGCGATCCGCAAGTTCAGCGACACGACGGGCTCGGCCGTGCTGTTCGGCGCGGTCGGCGCGTCGGTGACCGAGGACGGCCACTACGTCGACTATACGAACAGCCTGTACGGCGTGACGCCGAATTCACGCGACATCTACCACTACGACAAGCACCACCTCGTGCCCTTCGGCGAATTCATCCCGTGGGGCTTCCGGTGGTTCGTCGACCTGATGAAGATGCCGCTCGGCGACTTCGCGCGCGGCGCGCCCGTGCAGAAGCCGTTCCTGGTACACAACCAGCCCGTGATGGCCGACATCTGCTACGAGGACTTGTTCGGCGAGGAAATCGCCGCGACGATCCGCGACAACCCGCAGCCGCCGGGCGTGCTCGTCAACGTGACGAACCTCGCGTGGTTCGGCGACACGATCGCGCTCGACCAGCACCTGCAGATCGCGCGGATGCGCTCGCTCGAGACGGGCCGGCCGATGCTGCGCTCGACCAATACGGGGATGACCGCCGCGATCGACGCGCACGGCCGCGTGCTCGGCCAGCTGAAGCCGTTCACGATCGGCTCGCTCGACGTGCGGATCGAAGGCACGAGCGGCTTCACGCCTTACGTGACGAGCGGCAACAACATCGTGCTCGCGGTGTCGCTCGTGCTGCTCGCGTTCGGTTTCACGTTCGGCCCCGGGCTGCGCCGGCGCAACGGCCGGAAGAACGGCGACAGCCAGCCGAAGTGACGCGACGGGCGGCCGCTGCGCAATGCGTGGCGGCCGCCGCCAATGCAACGTGCAACAGCGGCCCGTGGCCGCGAACCGGCCGGCCGCTCAGCCCTGCCGGGCCGACTCCGTCGACTCCGCCGATTGAACCGGCTGCGCGGCCAGACGCCGCAAGTCGCGGCTCACCGCCTCCATCACCGGCGCCCATGCGCCGAACGCCGGTTGCCGGTACAGCGTCGCGGTCGGATACCACGGGCTGTCCTGGCGTTCGAGCAGCCACGGCCAGTGCGGATTCACGTCGAGCAGCACCCAGGTGTGCGCGCCGAGCGCGCCCGACAGGTGCGCGACCGACGTGCAGACGGTGATCACGAGATCCAGCGCGCCGATGAACGCGGCCGTGTCGTCGAAGCTCGTCAGTTCCGCCGTGAGATCCTCGATCGCGAAGCCCGCCGCGCGCGCCGCCGCGACATCCGCGCCCGCCCCCGGCTGCAGCGAATAAAACACGACACCGTCGATCCCGCGGAACGCGTCGGCATAGCGTTCGAGCCCGACGCGCCGGTACGGATTGCGCTGGTGCCCGGCGCTGCCCGTCCACACGAGACCGACCTTCAGCCGGCGGTCGCCCGCCAGCCGCGCGTGCCACGCGTCGCGCGCGGACGGATCGGCCCGCAGGTACGGCACCGACGACGCGAGCGTCGACGCTTCCATGCCGAGCATCAGCGGCAGGCCGATCAGCGGTACTTCGTAATCGAACGCGGGCAGCACGTCGACGGCACCGCCCGCGCTGAACGCATCCGCATGCGCGCCGAGGCTGCGCTGCATCAGCGTGCCCACCAGCGGGAACGTATTCCAGATGAGCCGGCCGCCCTCGCGATGCACGCGCTCGGCGAGCGGCGCGACGAAGCGGCAGAACTGCAGCACATCGCCGAGCCCCTGCTCGCCCCACACCAGCAGCGTCTTGCCGGCGAGCGGCTCGCCCTGCCAGCGCGGGCCCGGCAGCGCCGGACGGCGGCCGCGCAACTCGCCCGCGCCGTCCCAGCGCGCCTCGTGGCCGCGCCAGCCGGCCGCGAAGTTGCCGCGCACGAGCTGGATGATCGCGAGGTTGAAACGGTACGACGCGTCGTCGGGCGCCAGCTCGCACGCGCGCACCGCGTAACGCTCGGCGTCGTCCCAGCGCTGCGCCTCCTTCATCGCCAGCGCGACGTTGTTCATCGCGAGCGCGTTGTCGGGCGCGAGCTCGACGAGCCGCGCGCCGCACGCGAGCGCGCCGTCCAGGTCGTGCGTCGCGAGCCGCGCGACCACGAGGTTGATCCACGCCTGCACGTCGCGCGGATCGGCCTGCACGGCTGCTTCGAGCAGCGCGATCTCCTCCGCGCGGTCGCTGCCCGACAGCCGCAGCGCGATCGCGAGGTTGTTGCGCAGCGATGGCCGCTCGGCATCGAGCGCCAGCGCCGCGCGGTACGGCGCCACGGCGTCCGCGTGACGGCCCGCCATCTGCAGCGCGTAGCCGTGATTGAAATACGCGGTGGCACCCGGCTGCATGCGCGCCGCGCATTCGGCAAGCGCGACCGCGTCGGCCGTGCGCTGCCGCGCGATGAGCGCGCCGGTGAGCTGCGCGAGCGCATCGGGCTCGACCGCATGCAGGTGCGCGGCGGCGG